>JBJMOT010000005.1:0-9938 GCA_045803585.1 Gemmatimonadaceae bacterium | reverse complement strand
GGAGCTGCTCGGCGCGACACCCGGACTTCTCTTCCGCTACGCCGACTCGCCGATGGCGGACGTCGTGCCCGCTGGATGGGACACCAAGATCATGCACGGCAGCATCAAGATTGGCCGGTACCTGCTGGAAGGCGCCGACGTACCTCCTGAGCGATACGAGCAGCCAAAAGGCTTTTCGCTCTCCCTCAGCGTGCCGACCACACAGGAGGCGGAAAGACTTTTCCAGCAGCTCTCCATTGGAGGCCGGGTGATGTACCCGATCGAAAAGACCTTCTGGTCGGAGCGCTTCGGGATGGTCATCGACCGTTTCGGGATTCCCTGGATGATCAACTGCGAAGTTCCGGCCTGACTAGTCGATTACTTTCGGCGATATTTCTTTAGAACCGAACAGGATTGACGATGACAGTTACGACTGAGCGCGCGGTGCTGGCTGGTGGATGCTTCTGGGGAGTCCAGGAGCTGATCCGCAAATATCCGGGAGTGATCAGCACGCGTGTTGGTTACAGCGGTGGCGATGTTCCGAACGCTACCTATCGAAATCACGGCACGCACGCGGAAGCGATTGAGATCATCTTCGACCCGCAGAAGATCACCTACCGCAAGCTGCTGGAATTCTTTTTTCAGATCCACGATCCCACAACGCGCAACCGCCAGGGCAACGACCTCGGCGCCAGCTATCGATCGGCGATCTTTTATACCACCGAGGAGCAGAAGCGCGTCGCCGAGGACACCATCGCCGATGTCGATGCCTCCGGACTTTGGCCGGGAAAAGTCGTGACCGAAGTGACGCCTGCCGGCCCGTTCTGGGAAGCAGAGCCCGAGCACCAGGATTATCTCCAGAACTTCCCGAACGGCTACACCTGCCACTTCATCAGACCAGGCTGGGTTTTGCCGAAGCGGGAGAGGGTGAGGGCGGGTACCGCCTGACCACAGGACCGGGGGCCCAGCACGCCAAGCGTCGCTGAGGCCACAGTTGCGATCGCGGCAGTAGTCGCGTCCGATGTTCGATGAGAGCTCGCGAGGCGATCCCCTCCCAATGGAACATGGTTGTGCAGTCGCTCAGCCGGCCTTACCCGGTGAGCTTCGGCATGATCGCGCTCGTTTCGCTGGTGCCGTGCTACATCTTCATCGCGCATTTCGTCTCTCACAGCACGCTTCACCGGCCGGAGGTGGCGCTCGATCGAATTCTGCCGCTGCAACCGGCGTGGGGGCTGGTGTATGGATCGCTGTACTTATTCCTGATCGTGCTGCCCGTATTTGTGGTGCGCGAGCCAGACCACATCCGGCGGACGGTGTCCGCTTATCTGATGGTGTGGACAGTCGCCTATGTCTGCTTTGTGGTTTATCCGACGGCTGCACCGCGAGCGAGTGAAGTAGCTGGAACTGGTTTCGCCTCCTGGGGTCTCCGCTTTCTCTACGAGGCCGATCCGCCTTACAACTGCTTCCCGTCGCTGCACGTCGCGCATTCCTTCGTCTCCGCGCTCACCTGCCATCTGGTGAACCGCAGAATTGGAATCTTTGCGACGATCTGCGCGGTATTCGTCGCCCTTTCCACTCTACTCACGAAGCAGCACTACGTTCTCGACGTCGTTGCCGGAGTCTTGCTTGCCGGCGCCGCGTATGTGTTGTTCCTGCGCAACTATCGGCGCGAGCTCGTTTCCGCCATCGACCAGCGTCTGGCTCCTGTGTTCGCGCTTGGCACGGTGGCGCTCAGTGCGATTTCGCTCGGCGCCTACTGGATCGCCTACGTGTTGAGCGGGAAGTCCTAGGCCACCTTCGTCGCTCCATCCTGCTGACGGGCGGCGAGTCGCACTGGCAGCTGGGTCCAAAAAGCCGCAACGATGCTGACGGCGCACGTCAGTCCCGAGATCGCGCGCATCCACCGCGCTATCGCCGTGTCGTGCTCGAGTAATCCCCAGCCGGAGAGCAGGTTGTACCAGTCGTGGCCGTCGCTCTCCTGCCCTGTCAGTCCGTTGAGGAGCATCAGCTGGCCGGCGCGCGAATCGGCGCAGTAGATCGCGACATCCAGCAGGTTGATGCCGAACCACCAGAGGCAGACCATCGCCGCGAAAACGTCGCGCCGCCGGCCGTCGTCATTTTTCTGGAGAAAGTATCCGACGAAGATCAGCGGAAACACGACCTGGGTGAGCGAGCCGCCCAGTATCACCATGGTGTGGCCGAGGATCGGAATCCCGAAAGGCATGAACAGCATATGCCCAAACTCGTGAATGGCGAGGTCGATGTCGCTCACGAGCGGGACACCGCCGAGCTCGTCGCGGAACGCGCTCCACGCCAGCCAGGCGAGCAAAGTCGCGAGAGCGAGCCGAGCGTAAGTCTGCAGGCTCCGCGGTGAATTGCTGGAGACTGCGGATGAAGTGGTGTCGATCAGCCGGCCTCGTACTGAGCGGGGAAGTCGGATGGAGGACGCGGCTCCGCACAACTGGGTAACGCTGAGGATCGAGGGCCCGGGACCAAGTGGATTGATGGCCCTCGGTCAATGGCTGTTCGTCTGGTTAAATGCCCCGCGATGCCGAATGAGAAACCATATCGTAGCCAATAGAGTCACTACTGCCCAGGCGAAGACGACGTTCATCAGCATGCTGGGAAATGCGACATGCGTTCGCGGATCCTGAGCGGCGGCCAGTGATTCCGATAAGTCGAAGAGTCGGCGTCGAATAGGCGGGACCAGCCACACCGCGCAAGTGTGAACGAGAGAGAACGCAGACCAACCTATCCCGAGTATCCGGGCTTCCTCCCGCAGTTCGAGCAGACCCTTGCCGACGTACAACGTCAGTACCCCAAAGACGCCGTAGATGACTCCGGCCATCCATCCTTCGATGGTCGCACCGAACAGGAACGCGGGTGATCGCGCGAGTATCGCCAACAGGCAGGATGAGCCCCCGAAAATGCTGAACCAGGCGATAACGGTGATGCTGATCGGCCGCGTCGATGCGGGACCTTGGAGTTCCGCGGCAAACGCTGCTTTCGTCGATTTCGTGTTGAATTGAATCAGCCACCAGAGCCCAATCGCAATTGGCACCGCTGACACCATCGCCATCATGCGCCGGACTTGCCTTACTGTACCGGTGGAAATGTCGGGTGGCATTGGGATGGTCATAGTCGCCAACAGCATAAAGGCAGAACCGACCACCAGCACGCCGGCAAAAATCACCATGGACATCCGCGCCCATGGGCGGAGCTGCAGAATCCCGATCGCGGTGCAAATCCCGAAGCCCGACAAAACAGTAAACATGAATGCGCCCGCTATTATTTGCGGACTGTTGTCAGCCGTGTGAGCGCCGGTTTGTACGAAGAGAGATCCCAGCGAGAGCACCGCCATCAGCAGTGCGAGAATGCATCCGAGAATCGCGACGATCGCGCTCACGGTGACACCTACCGGGCGGCTCATGGCGATAATTTACTTATTCCATCTCAGCCTGCCTGACTGCTCACACTCGCCAATCTCGTAATGAACCCCCTGCGCGGACTCGGTCACCTCACGTGGATGGAGATCAAGATCTTCATGCGCGAGCCGCTCGGCGCCATCGGGACGATCTTCATACCGGTCCTGATATTCGTCGCAGCAGGACGAGCGAGCGCGGGCGTGCGAGTGCAGGCGTCAGAACCGTTCGCAAAACTGCTCGGACCGGGTGGCATCCCGACGCTCGTATCGATCTCCATTATTGTCGGCGCGGTGTTGTCGCTGGCAAACATCATCTCGATCTACCGCGAGGGCGGCATCCTCAAGCGGCTGCGCGCGACGCCACTCCGGCCGTGGACGATTCTGTCCGCTCATGTCATCGTCAAGCTCCTGCTCACCGCACTGACAATGGCGCTGATGGTCCTCGCCGGTAGACGCTACTTCGCCATCGGTCCCCAAGTCCCGCTGGTGAAATTCACGATCGCTCTTTTGATCAGCGCGCTGAGCATTCTGTCGGTCGGTTTTATCATCGCCAGCATAATCCCAACTGCGCGGTTCGCGCAGCCGATCGGGGCGGTGATTTTTTATCCGATGATCGGACTGTCAGGTTTGTTCGTGCCGATCGCCTCACTCCAGCCGGCCTGCGCGCGCTCGCTCGGGTGTTGCCGCTCACCTACTCGACTTCGTTGCTCCAGGGGATTTGGATCGGTGACGCGTGGTCGAAACACCTCGGTGATATCGTCGGCCTGACGGTCGTCTTCATCGTCTGCACGGCACTGACGTCGAGGGTCTTTCGCTGGGAGTAATGGTATAGAAAATACTGTGCGGCAGTGCACAATCTCGACGCTGTAAACGCATGTGCAGAAAAGACTTGCGAGCTTTTGAAAATCGCTGTAGATAGGGTCGTAACCGTTTCTCTCGATTGATTTTTTTTCCAGAGCTTTCATGTCGCATTCGATGCGGCCGCTAGTCCCGGCCCAGCAGCAGCTCGGCGTTCCTCACGTCGCTGCCTCTCATCTCAAGAGCCTCGTCATCGCACTGACTTCGCCGTTTGTCGGCAACAGCACTAACTCGCGGCGCGAGATAATCCGTCCAATCGCCGACGACATCGCCGAGTCCGGTGATAGACCGGAGCAAATGCTGAAGGACTTCAAAGCGCTCCTCAACGAGGCGGCCTTGAGAGCCAGGATTCCTTTTGGTTCCGAGAGCACGTCGATACTCGAGCGCTACGTCAGTGTTTTCATCGAAGAGTTATATCGATCGGGCAGAATCACCGAAGATGGTGCGTGCCGCGGAAAAACGGTCGATGGTCCGAGAAGCGCGAATACGTCGAGGTCTCCCGACGCACGCCCCTGAGCAGCGCTCAGCTCTCGCTTTCACAAAACAAAAATTGAAAATGTGCGTGCGCGGACAATTTTTTTTGTTCGCATCCGTACGCAAAATCCGGTTTGTCAACGTGCGTTGGAATCGGCACACAGATTGCCAAAATACTTTTGCAATCAAACCCTCAAAGATTCACTCCAATGCGCCGAACAGAATCATCGACGAAAGGCGGGGCCTCGTCTGCGCCCACCGCCCAACCCCTGATCGTCCAAAGTCACCTGCGATGGGACTTTGTGTGGCAACGGCCACAACAAATTCTCTCACGACTCGCTGAACATTCGCCGGTGCTCTTCGTCGAAGAGCCTCTGTTTCTGGATGATATTCCATCACCGAAGCTCGATATCACCATTCCTTACGCGAACGTGTTTCGCGCGGTGCCGCGCTTGCCCGGCAGGCTGCGCGACGATTCGGAGCGTGGGATAGCGGACATACGCAACCTGGTCCAGGAAGCGATCTCGCCCGAGGGACATCTCAAGAGATTGTTCAAGAATCCGGTGCAATGGTTTTACAGCCCGTTCACCGCGCCGGCGATGCTCGGTGCATTCAACGAAGTCGGCGTAGTCTACGACTGCATGGACGAACTGGCGCAGTTCCGCTTCGCGCACCCCGATCTGGCGCGACGGGAGCGGCTGCTGCTCGCGCAGGCCGACGTCGTCTTCACCGGCGGATACAGGCTCTACGAGTCCAAGAAGCGATATCACAACAACGTGCACTTCTTCGGTTGCGGTGTCGATGTCGGGCACTTCGGAAAGGCGATGCTCGCCGGGACGCCGGTCCCCGCCGATATCGACAACATTCCGCAGCCGGTCCTCGGCTACTTCGGGGTAATCGACGAACGCGTGGACTACGATCTGATCGCCGCCGTCGCCGATGCCAACACTGATGCCAACGTCGTAATGGTTGGCCCGGTCGTGAAAGTCGACCCTGCGAGTCTGCCGCAACGCAGCAACATCCACTGGCTCGGTCAGCGTGATTACCAGTCGCTGCCCGGATACGTGAAGCGCTTCGACGTCTGCCTGATGCCGTTCGCGCTGAACGAAGCCACTGAATTCATCAATCCGACGAAGACGCTCGAGTATATGGCGGCCGGCAAGCCGATCGTCTCCACCGCGGTGCCCGATGTCGTGAGAAACTTTACGCCCATCGTTCAGGTCGCGCGGTCGCAGCAGGAATTCGTGACGATGACTGCTCGCGCCGCGGCTGCTCCTGATGACGCACTCATAGCGCAGGGACTCGCCAAAGCCCGTGCTGAATCCTGGGATTGCATCGTCGGTCAGATGCAGCGAATCATTGCCAAGGTTACCGAAGCAACGACCCCGGAGCCGCGCGTCGCTAAACGCTTCGTCGCCCTGGGGGAATTGGCGGTTCAATGATTCCCGGGGCGGAATCAACGCCCCTATCCGCAGGCAAGAATGTCGAGGTGTGGGGCGGGGTCGAATGCACTGTGAACCGTATCGGGGATCGATACGTCGATCAGATCGAGCTGTGCGGCCACGCCTCACGTCTCGAAGATTTGGATCTACTGGCGGGTCTGGGAATCAGGGCGCTTCGCTATCCGGTGCTGTGGGAGCGCGTCGCGCCCAACAATCTGGCTGATGCCGATTGGAGTCATACCGATCGCTCGCTGAACAAGCTCCGCGAGGATGGCATCATTCCGATCGTCGGATTGGTCCACCACGGGAGCGGTCCGCGTCATACCAGTCTCCTCGATCCGGAGTTTCCGCCAAAGCTCGCGGATTTTGCTCTGGCAGTTGCAGAGCGTTATCCATGGATCGAGAGCTACACTCCGATCAACGAGCCGCTCACAACCGCGAGATTCTCCTGCCTGTACGGGCATTGGTATCCGCACGCGCGCGACGACAAATCGTTTGTGCGCGCCGTGATCGTCCAGTGCCAGGCGATCCGCGCTGCCATGCGCGCGGTACGAACGGTCAATCCGCGAGCGCGCCTGATCCAGACGGAAGATCTGGGAAAGACCTATAGCACCGCGCCGCTCGAATACCAGGCGACGTTCGACAATCACCGCCGCTGGCTGACTCTCGATCTACTCACCGGGCGTGTCGACGAGTGGCATCCACTGTGGTGGTACTTGCTCGAGGAAGGCGCCGAGAGAGCCGAGCTCGAGGATTTTCTTGCGCAACCGTGCGTGCCCGACATCCTCGGCGTCAATCACTACGTCACCAGTGAGCGCTTTCTCGACCATCGCGTGCATCTCTACCCCGCAGATCAGGTCGGAGGAAACGGCCGTCACGAGTACGCGGACGTCGAAGCGGTCAGATCACTCGAGGAAGGAATCGCTGGACATCGCGGCTTACTGCGAGAAGCCTGGGACAGATACGAGCTTCCACTCGCGGTAACCGAAGCCCACCTCGGCTGCACCCGCGAACACCAACTTCGCTGGCTGGGGGAAGCGTGGGAGGCAGCGGTCGCGCTGCGAGCCGATGGCATCGATGTCCGGGCAATTACCGCCTGGTCGCTGTTCGGATCGTTCGGCTGGAAGTCGCTGCTGACTCGCGATTTCGATGCTTACGAGCCGGGCGCGTTCGACGTTCGCTCGACAATCCCTCGGCAGACAGCTCTGGCTCGCATGATCGGTGGACTCGCAAAGGACGGTCGCTACGACCACGCGGCGCTGGACGATAAAGGTTGGTGGCGCAAAGACTCGCGGTTCACGTATCCGCGTCATTCGATCTCTCGCAAACTGTTCGGGCGCTCACCGCGACAGGCATCAGCTTCGTTCGCGCGGCCGCTGGTGATCACTGGCGTTCACGGCACTCTTGGCAGCGCGTTCAAGCGCATCGCCGCCGAGAGAGGTCTGTGCTCTTATTGCTTCGACAGAGCGAGTCTCGACATCAGTGATCGCGCTACGGTGCGCCGAGCGCTACAGACCGTCGCGCCGTGGGCCGTGGTCAACGCCGCGGGTTACGTGCGCGTCGATGATGCTGAGACCGACACTGAAACGTGCCGCCGGAACAACACCGAGGGCGCAGTCATTCTCGCGGAAGAGTGCGCCGCGCTTGGAATCCCTCTCCTGTCGTTCTCCTCTGACCTCGTATTCGACGGTCTTGCCAACCGGCCTTACGTGGAAGGCGATGCGATCAATCCGCTCAACGTCTACGGCGCCAGTAAAGCCGGCGCGGAAGCACGGCTGACCGCGCTAGCAAACACGCTGGTGGTTCGGACGAGCGCCTTCTTCGGTCCGTGGGATTCCTACAACTTCATCTCGACGACCCTGGCCGCGCTGCGTAGCAATGCTCGGGTCGACGCAGCGAGCGACATTGTCGTTTCACCGACGTATGTGCCGGACCTCGTGCAGAATTGTCTGGACCTCCTCATCGACGACGAGCGCGGGATCTGGCATCTGGCAAACGTCGGCGAAGTGAGCTGGGCGGACTTCGCGACGAAGGCCGCACGCGCCGCTGGGTTGAATGCTGATCTCATTCGGTCCGTTCCCGCAACTGAATTGGGTCTGCGCGCCAAACGACCTGCGTACAGCGCGCTTCAGAGCTCACGCGGATCACTGATGCCTTCTCTCGATGACGCGATCGCGCGTTATCTCACTCAAAGCACACTGTCTGAACGGAAGTCCGCTCAGCTCGAAACTGCACACAATGTCTGACGAAAAACGAATTGTCATCATCGGCGCCGGCCCGACCGGACTCGGCGCAGGTTACCGGCTCCGCGAGCTCGGCTACCGCAACTTTGTCATCCTCGAGGCGCGCGACAAAGTCGGCGGCCTGGCTTCGTCGGAGAAGAGTCCCAACGGATTCACTTACGACATCGGTGGCCACGTTCTTTTCTCGCACTACGAGTACTTCGACCGGCTGTTCGACAAGCTGATGCAGGGCGAGTATCAGGAGCTGCTGCGCGAATCGTGGGTGTGGATGTGCGATCGCTTCCTGCCCTACCCTTTTCAGAACAACATCAAGTACCTGCCGCGCGAAGTCGTACTCGAGTGCCTGATGGGACTTATCGAAGCGCAGAAGCAGGAGTTCGATCTTTCTCGCTTCGCGAATTTCGAAGAGTTCATCATGGGTGTCTTCGGCAAAGGAATCGCCAGGTACTTCATGATGCCATACAACTTCAAGGTGTGGGCGCATCCGCCGTGCATGATGAACCGCGAATGGATAGGCGAGCGCGTCTCGGTCGTCGACATCAAGCGCGTCCTCGGGAACGTCGTTCTGGATCGGGATGATGCGGGCTGGGGCCCGAACGCGACCTTCAAGTATCCACGTCACGGCGGTACCGGCGGATTGTTCGAGCGGGTTCAGCCGTACGTCGCCGAGAATCTCCGTCTGAATAGCCGAACGGTTCACATCGATACCCAGAGCCGCGAAGTCGTCCTCGAGGATGGCACGAGAGAGCGTTACGATCATCTGATGTCGACGATGCCCATGGATCTGCTCGTCGGTTCGATGAACGGCGGCGCACCCGACATGATCCACGAAGAAGCGTCGAAGCTGCGGCACTCGGGATCATACATCGTCGGTGTCGGCGTCAAGCAGCCGTCACCGTCGAAGAAATGCTGGATGTATTTCCCGGAGAAGAACTGCCCGTATTACCGGCTCACCTACCTCTCCAACTATTCACCCGAAGTCGTTCCGGATGCTTCGACCCATTACTCACTGCTCGCCGAAATATCGAAGTCTGAATTCAAGCCGGTGGATGGTGAGAGCGTCGTCGATGAGACTTTGCAGGGAATGGTCAATACGAGGATGCTGAGCGAGGGTGATCTGGATGATATCGTCGATACTCACGTCATAGAGCGCGAATACACCTATCCGATTCCAAGCCTCGAACGAGATAAGGTCCTGGCGACGGTGCATCCGTGGCTCGAATCACAGGAGATCTATTCGCGCGGACGATTCGGTGCCTGGCGCTACGAGGTGGGCAACATGGATCACTCTGTCGCGCAGGGCGTCGAGTGGGTGAACCGGATCGTGAAGGGCGAGAAAAAGGAAGAGCTGACTTATCTAGCCAAACGCGGCTGCTGATCCTCAGGCGCGAATCGCTCGTTTGCGTCTCGATAGCCGACCGGTAGGCCCACGTCGAGAAAGTCTCCGATGATTCGGCGGCCAGTCAGCCGGCCGCGCTCGAGTAGCAGCGCCATCACCGGGACGTCGTCCAGCTCCTC
>JBJMOT010000031.1:0-9098 GCA_045803585.1 Gemmatimonadaceae bacterium | reverse complement strand
CGATAGCTGGAATCGCGCTCAACGTTGTGGCCACGTCTGAAAGTAGGTGGTGCAAGCAGCGCGTTGCTTCACGCGAATGGACGGAAAACCGGTTTCACCGAGCGGCCTTTGATGTAGCAGCGAGGCCCATCGTTCAGCGCTTTGACGTACACCAATGCCGCGCGGTCGACGGCCTCGATCGTGCGGTCAATGTCATTATCGCTGTGCGAGTAGCTCACCACGAAAGATGGTGCGAGCACACCGTTGGCGATGAGCTGCTGAAGAAACAGAGTGCGATACTCCTGTGACGCCGAAGTGTCAGGTCCCAGAGTAGCGAACACGAGATTGGAGTCGCGGCCAATCACTTTGAGATGATTCTGTATTCCGTGCCGCCGAGCCACGCTGTCCACTCCCCGTCGCAGGCGTTCGCCGCGGCAATGAAGCGTTTCAATGACCGGTTCATCCCTGTAGATGCGCATCGTCGCCAGCGCGGCGGCGAGCGAATGGGTCTCCGCGCCGTGCGTGGTCGACAACAGAAAGACGCGCTCCTCGGCGTGGTCGATGCCACCACGCTCCATGACTTCCCGCTTCCCGGCGAGAGCAGCCAGAGGAAAGCCGTTCGCCAGCGCTTTCCCAAAAGTTGAGAGATCCGGAACTACTTCGTACAGGCTCTGAGCACCGCCAACGGCCCAGCGAAATCCCGTGATCATCTCGTCCAGTACCATAAGGGCACCGAATCGGTCACACGTGGCTCGCACTTCGGCCAGAAATCCCGGAAGCGGCGCGACTGCAGTTTCGGCCTCGAGGACTACGCAAGCTATCCGACCAGGATGCGCATCGAAAAGGCTGCGTAGACTCTCGATATCGTTGAAACGAAACCTGAGAGTGAGATCGCGGATTGCCCCGGGGATGCCGGCGGGCATTTGGGTCGAGCCGATAAACCAGTCGTCTGTTGAGTAGAAGGGCTGATCACATATCGCAACGATGTCGCGCCCGGTGTGTGCCCGAGCAAGTTTTATCGCGGCGGTCGTCGCATCAGATCCATTCTTGGCAAACTTCACCATTTCCGCGCTCGGAACACACTCGAGAAAAGCCTCGGCGGCCTCGACTTCGCGCGGGCTCGGCCTGGTGAAGTTGCATCCGTGCGCCAGTTCCCGGCGAACGGCGTCAATCACCGCGGGAAAGGCATGCCCCAATGAGACCGCACGGAGCCCCATTCCATATTCGATGAACTCGTTCCCGTCCAGATCCCAAACGTGGCAGCCTTCTCCACGAGCGATGAACGGCGGCGCGGTTTCCGGGAATTGGTCGTCGCCCTTCGCGTACGTGTGCGCCCCGCCTGGAATCAGCTCGTGCGCGCGACGCTGCAACATTCGGGTCGCGGCCGACACTCCATTCGCAGGCGGCGAGCCCTCGGTTACGGTGTTTTCCCCCGTCTCGAGATCGTGAGCTTTCGCGCTGTTGTGTGGCAGAGCCGTACCGATGTAAGCCTTGTCATCAGCCATCAGACTGCGCATCCAATTCCTCGTTAATGAAAAGACGGGGCATCCAGTCCGCATAGCCGCCCTTGCGTCGCGCGCGAGCGGCAGATTGGCAACTCGTGCGCCCGCTAAAGACGGCCTCAACTCCGCATTCGGGCGGTATAAATAGGAACCCGTCATTGGAGTGTTGCGTCCGTCCGACAGGTGCGTGGCCAGGAGCCACACCGTCAAACCGTCAAGCCTGTCAGATGCGAACAGCTCGACACCGTTTCCGACGCGCAAGCGCGGTTACTACGTCAACGAGGGGTGGTTTTTTCCAGCGTCAGGGCTGGAGCGCGATTTGCCAAACCGCCTCCGCAATGAGCACCGCGTTCCAGGTTGCGGCGGCGCGTCAGACGACCAGCGAAACTGCTGACTCGGATACTCGATACCATTACTTAATGAAGGAGTAGACTCGATGTGCGCCGTAGACTTGCTTGAACCTTCCGCGCTCTGGCCATCAGCAATGACCAGCAGACCGGTGTCTGGCGCTTGCAGGTTTTGTGGGACCGCGTTCCGCCATACCGTGGTAGACCTTGGAATGTCGCCTTTGTGCGAGAGTTTCCTGCGCGGCGACCAGTTGAACCAAATGGAGCCGTTTTATCCCCTCCACGTCTGGGTTTGCGAGCGGTGTTTTCTGGTCCAGTTGGAAGAGTATGTGACCGGGGAAGACATCTTCACCGACTACGCGTACTTCTCTTCCTTCTCCGACTCATGGCTGGACCATGCGCGGCGCTACGTCGACCAGATGATCGGCCAGCTCGAGCTGACGGGCAAAAGCCGGGTCGTCGAGATCGCCAGCAACGATGGATACCTGCTGCAGTACTTCGTGAAACGAGGCATACCGGCTTTGGGCATTGAGCCGGCTGCAAATGTGGCAAAGGTCGCCGAGTCCAAAGGCGTCCCGACCATCGTGAAGTTCTTTGGGGTAGAGACCGCACGGGAGCTCGCCGCTGCCGGACATAGTGCCGATCTTATCCTTGGCAACAACGTTCTGGCGCAGGTTCCGGATCTCAACGACTTTGTCGGCGGACTGAAATGTCTTCTCGCGCCAAATGGCGTGGTGACGATCGAGTTTCCACACCTGCTCAAGACGATCGACGGGAACCAGTTCGACCAGGTGTATCACGAGCACTTCTCGTATTTCTCCCTGTATGCCGCCGAGCGGATCTTCGCGGCCCACTCGCTTCCCGTATTCGACGTCGAGGAACTGCCGACTCACGGGGGGTCAATCCGGATCTACGCGCGCCACGCGGAGGACACCTCAAAAGAGGTGACCCAGCGGCTCGTCGATCTCCGCGCTCGCGAAGCTGAGGCCGGCATTGCAACGCTCGAGTACTACCACGATTTCGAGTCGCGCGTGCGCGAGACCAAACGCAAGCTTCTGGAGTTCCTGATCGAGGCGAAGCGGGCCGGAAAGCGAGTTGTCGGCTACGGCGCGCCGGGTAAGGGGAACACGCTGCTCAACTACTGTGGGATTCGGACGGATTTCATCGATTTCACCGTTGATCGAAGCCCGCACAAACACGGAAAGTTTCTTCCCGGCACGCACATCCCGATTCATGCTCCGGAACGTCTATGGGATGCGCGGCCGGACTACGTGCTGATCCTACCGTGGAATCTGAAAACAGAAATTATGGAGCAGCTCAGCGGGATAAGAGCCTGGGGCGGACGCTTCGTTGTGCCGATCCCAGCTGTGACTGTATTCCCGTGATCTTCGTGGCAACGCCGTTGGCCGGCGCTTATACGGTGGAAATCGAGCGGCGTGACGACGACCGTGGATTCTTTGCGCGGACCTGGTGTCGTCGCGAGTTCCAGGAGATGGGGCTGAATACGGATCTGGCTCAGTGCAACCTTTCCTATACTCGTGAACGTGGAACCCTTCGCGGCATGCATTGGCAGGCAGCTCCACACGCCGAGGCCAAGCTCGTTCGCTGCACCCGCGGGGCTATCTGGGATGCCATCATCGACCTTCGCTGTGATTCTCCCACCTACATGCAATACTTCGGCGTCGATCTGACGGCAGAGTCGGGGCGGGCGATCTATGTCCCGGAAGGAATGGCTCACGGGTTCATCACCCTTCAAAATGACTGCGAAGTCGCGTACCAGATGTCGGAGTTCTACGAGCCAGTCGCGGGACGCGGTGTACGCTGGAACGATCCTGCTTTCCGGATCGCGTGGCCGTTGACTGATCCAATTCTGCACCCGCGGGACGCTGCCTATCCGGACTACCAGCCCGGAAACGGCCAGTGAGTCGTTACATAGCTCCGGCAGGTTCAGGTGCTGAGATGCACGCGCTAATAAGCGAGCTCTTCCCCATTTGTCGCAGCATTACCGGGGACGGCTTTCGCGATTCACTTCGGCGATTGGGCCGGATTACATCAATCGTCACCACCGAGGTTCCGACTGGAACTCAGGTCTTCGACTGGACCGTCCCCAAAGAGTGGAATGTCCGAGACGCGTGGATCAAGGATCCAGCGGGACGTCGCGTCGTGAATTTTCGGGATTCCAATCTGCACGTCGTCAGCTACAGCACTCCGGTGCACAATCGGATGTCACTGTCCGACCTGAAACAGCATTTGCACTCGCGTCCCGATCAGCCAGACGTAATTCCTTACCGCACCTCGTATTACTCGGAGGAGTGGGGCTTTTGCTTATCGCATCGAACTCTGGAATCGCTGGCCGATGGCGAATACGAAGTGTTCATCGACTCCAGCTTGAAACCCGGTCACCTCACTTACGGTGAGTGTGTGCTTCCCGGCGTGTCGACCGACGAGATTCTGATAAGCGTTCACAGTTGCCATCCGTCGCTCGCGAACGACAATCTCTCCGGAATGGTTGTCGGCGCCCACCTCGGCCGCATTCTGGGAGAGGTCCCCCGCAAGCATACCATCCGGATTCTCTTCATTCCGGGAACTATCGGCTCGATCACCTGGCTGGCGCGCCACGAAAACGAAGCTCGGCGTATTCGTCATGGCCTGGTACTGTCGTGCCTCGGTGATCGCGGAAATTCTACCTACAAGCGCAGCCGCCGTGGCTCGGCCATGGTGGATCGGGCCGCGGCCCATGTTCTCAGTACCGCCGGGAACCATACGGTGCTCGATTTCGTCCCGTACGGGTACGACGAACGACAGTACTGCTCTCCGGGCTTCGACCTTCCCGTCGGCTGCCTGACACGCAGCCGCAATGGGGAATATCCCGAGTACCACACCTCGGCGGACAACGTCGAGTTCGTCGACCCCGACTCGCTCGAGGATTCGCTGACGAAAGTATTAGCCATCATCGAGGTTTTGGAGTGCGATCGCACCTATCTCAATCTGAGTCCCAAGTGCGAGCCACAGCTTGGCCGCCGGGGGTTGTACCGCAACACCGGGGGAACCAGTCCCGCCGGTTTCGAGATGGCTTTGCTTTGGGTCCTCAATATGTCCGACGGACGCCACTCGTTGCTCGATGTAGCGGAGCGCGCTTCAATGCCGTTCTCCACCGTGAGAGCCGCCGCCGACGCACTGCGCGAAGCGAATCTCCTAAGAGTGGTCGACCGGGAACCGCCACATCGGACCCGCGTTGACACACCGTCATCCGTCGAAGTATTTCCGCGATCGGTGCTCGCACGCGGAGGCACCAGTGACAACCTCATCTAAGCGCGGAAAGAATTTGGACAGCAAGCGCGTTAGTCGCGGCAACGGGCAGGGCATCCTGCCAGGTTTGAATCTGCCGCAGTCGGCCAAACCACTCAGAGTTCTTTGCATCGGGGCTCACTCGGACGACATCGAAATCGGCTGCGGCGGAACACTTTCGCAGCTGGTGCGCAGAGAGCCACAGCCGGAATTTCGCTGGGTGGTCCTGAGTGCCGCGGGTGACCGGGCTCGCGAGGCAAATCGCGGCGCGCGAAAGTTCCTCGGCTCCGCCTCGAGCGAAGCGGTTCAGTTGTTCGAATTCCGTGACGGTTACTTTCCCGCTCAATTCGACGCCATCAAAGACGCATTCGAGAACATTGCCCGTGAGTTCCGGCCGGACATAGTCTTTACGCACACTCGGCAGGACCGCCATCAGGATCACAGAGTCGTTTCCGACCTGACCTGGAACACCTTCCGGAAACATCTCATTCTCGAATACGAGATCCCCAAGTGGGACGGCGATCTCGGACAGCCGAACGTCTACGTACCCCTGAGCGGGAACGCAGCGCGTCGGAAGAGCAAGGCTCTGCTCGATGTTTTCGGTACACAGCGCGCCAAGGACTGGTTCAGCGAAGAGACGTTTCTGGGCCTGCTGCGGCTTCGTGGAATCGAGTGTCGCGCAACCGATGGCTACGCCGAAGCGTTTCACGCACGAAAGGTTCTGTTCCCGCTATGAGCAAAGCGGGAGGTCAGGCAAGCCGACCTCCCGCTCAGAGACTTCGCCCAACACCTCGCGACGCTTACGGAATCCGGCCCGTCGCCACCTTCAGGTTGTCGATCCACATCGACTGGTCCGCCGGCGACCCATCACCGATGTACGGCGCGATGATGAACTGCGAAAACTGGAGAGTGGGACGCGCGCCGGTCCGGAATAGAATGTCATGGCGGTCGATTATCAGCGCCCCGTTGAACCAGTACTGCATCACGCCGTCCGCCTGTCCGATGCCGTTCACAATGGTGTTCAGCTGGAAATACGCCTCGACAAAGTTCCAGTTGTTCTTGTAGCCCGTTCCGGGATTCGGCTGGAAGGTCACCGGCCCAGTCAGTTGCTTGTCGTTGTACCAGTATGTACCAGCGTTGTAGCACTCGGAGAAAATGTTCGTCTCAACCACGCCGTTGCAGCCGCCCGTGGACCGATTCTCCGTCACGCCGATGAGGTTGTTCGGCACGGCGCCGTTGCTGGTGTTGACGGCCTTGTTGTCCTGCATGGCGAAACGCGGCCTTCCACCATTCTGGTAGTTATGCTCGATGTAAACGTCGAGGAAATTGTCAGACGGACCATCGTAATCGCCGTCCATCGTACTGAGGAGGTAAAACTCGTGCGGGTGATACGCCTGGCCCGACCCAACCCAGTTGGTGCTGTACTTCACGTAGAAGCTCACGTAGAAGGAGTTCGAAGGCGTGAACTTGTGCCGTTGTGAGCCACCGCTGGTGGGAGTGTTCGCGCCGGATAGAAAGTGATACTGAGCGGATGCTGTGCTACCGGTGACGTGTTCTGCTGTCGATATCGATGCGCTGGTATTGTCGTACCATCCGCGAGATCCAAGGCTCGCGTTTTCAAAGTCTTCCTGGAACAGCAGGGTGCCACCGCTGGACGGAGCAGTCACCGTCACCGACGAAGTGCCTGACTTCCCTGAACAGGTTGCGGTGATTGTCGCGGTCCCCTGTGCGACGCCGGAAACCACTCCGCTGGTGTTGACTGAAGCAGCCGAAGAGTTGCTGCTTGACCAGGTAATGGTCTGGCCAGTCATGACGTTCCCCTGAGCATCTTTCACCGTCGCTGCGAGGGAGACTGTCGCGCCGACGTTTATCGAAGCGGTAGCAGGAGCAACCGTCACTGTTGTAACCACCGGCGGTGGAGGAGGCACCGCGGTGACAGTTATGGCCGAAGTACCCGACTTTCCGGCGCACGTCGCAGTGATCGTCGCCGATCCCTGAGCGACACCAGTCACTACTCCGCCGGTGCTGACCGACGCGATCGACGTGTTGCTGCTCGACCAGGTAATTGTCTGGCCGGTCATGACGTTCCCCTGAGCATCTTTCACCGTCGCCGAGAGGTTCACCGTCGCGGCCACATTGATGGAAGCCGTGGACGGAGCGACTGTGACAGTCGTGACAACTGGTGGCGGAGGCGGCGACGCCGTCACTGCGATGGAGGCTGTGCCGGACTTTCCGGCGCACGAGGCCGTTATAGTCGCCGATCCGGCTGCGACACCAGTGACCACACCACTCGAGCTGACGGTTGCGGCCGCGCCGTTGCTGGTTGACCAGGTTATACTTTGTCCGCTCATCACGTTTCCATCAGCATCTTTGACCGTCGCCGTCAATGCGACGGTTCCGGCAACGTTGATCGAAGCAGTGGCTGGAGCTACGGTAACCGTGGTGACCACAGGCGGTGGTGGTGGGCTCGCCGTTACGGTAATTGCGGCGGTGGCAGATTTACCTGCGCACGACGCCGTGATGGTTGCGGATCCTGCTGCCACACCCGTTACCACGCCGCCGGAGCTTACGGTTGCCACTGCGGCGTCGCTGGTCGACCAGGTGATGGTCTGCCCATTCATCAAGTTTCCATCGGCGTCCTTGACGGTGGCCTGCAGATTTGCAGTAGCACCCACACCGATCGAAATCGACGGAGGCGTCACCGTTACCGTTGTGACCGTCGGCGGAGGCGGTGGCAGCGCTGGGGTCGATGCAGAAGCAATGTTCGACGCGCCGCCGAAAGTCGCATCGCTATTCAGCGTTCCGCGAAAGGCAATCAGCTGGAAGTTGTAGGACGTGCCAGGCGTGAGACCAAGGATGCTACATGTGAGTGGAGTCCCAATGCCCGTCCCCGCCAACGGCGTTGCGCACGTCCCGTTTGCGGTTGGACTCGCCGCGCCCCACGAGATCGGCGCAACCGCATAGCGAACATCGTAGCTCGCTGCCTCGCCGGTTCCGTCGTCAACCTGCGTAAACTTCAGCGTCACCGACGTACTCGCGATGGCCGAGACCATCAGGTCCGAAATACTTCCCGGCGGATTTCCGGTGCCGGTCGACGTGTCACCTGAACACACCACCAGAGCCGGGGCCAGAAGAAGCAGCAGCGACCGGACTGCAACGCGCTTGGCGATCAAAACCATGGATTGCATTGCGGCGAGTCCTCTCTGTTTGCAAGGACGGTGGCCCAACGGTTTTGAATGCAAAAAACCGCCGCGACACCGACTGGTTGTCGGATTCGCTGGCGGCTCGGCTGGCATCGCGGAGGTCCCGCGCTAGCCCCGTGGCTCTGCGTCACCGTCTTTCGACGGCTTTGCTCTGAGCAGCGTGCCTACTTTTTAATGAACATGCGGCGCCTAGGCGGTCGCATCCCTACCTTCATTATGAGACGCCCAAAAGCGCTCTCCGTCACGTGCAGAAACGAGACCTGAGGCACTTCAAAAGACGAATCAGCCGCGTGGAGGCGCCTTGCCGATTCTGCGGATTCGCTGATTCAACAATATGAGCACTTCGCCAACAGCTGGAAGCGGATCGGACCAGCGGAACACTGGCTGATACGGACCGAGCCACGACGACGCCCAGTCGAGCAATCCGAGTCTACCAGCGGCCATCTCTTCCCGCACTGCCTGCAAGTCGTAATAAGGAAATATGCTGCGACGCCCCACGGCATAGTTCGAGACCGATTCGACCGGCTCGCCGAGAGCATCGTGAATCGCCATTTCACAGACGTTCACTCCGCACCGCGCGGCAAAATCAACGTACCACCACGGCCTGGCATTCACTTCGATGATATTGAATTCACCGTCGCGCGCATCACGCTTGAACTCGGCGCTGAAAATCCCACGATACCCGATATCGGCGAACAACGCTCTTAGTGTGTTGACCGCGCTGCCGGTTTCGCTGAGCTGCACGCTCACCTGGAAGGTGCTGTTGCCAAAGTCAGGTG
>JBJMOT010000030.1:0-5834 GCA_045803585.1 Gemmatimonadaceae bacterium | reverse complement strand
CCGACGTCTACTCGTACGTAAACCGTCCGCCCGATCTGTTCTTCCTGCGCGATCGCCCGGGCGCGGAGATGTCGCAGCTCACCGTGTCGTCGAGCGCGGAGTGGTTGTCCTTCCCGTGGATTGTGCCGGAGATCGTGATGGTGCCGGCGTCCGATGGCGTTCAGGTGCCGGCGCACATTTACCGCCCGAGCGACATGAAAGCGGAGCCGAATGGCGCGGCCGTAATATTCGTGCACGGCGCGGGCTATCTGCACAACGTCGGGACTTTCTGGTCCGAGTATCCGCGCGAGTACATGTTCAACCAATTCCTGGCGTCGAAGGGCTACACTGTTCTCGATCTCGACTATCGGGGATCAGATGGTTACGGCCGCGACTGGCGGACGGCGATCTACCGTCACATGGGTGGGCGGGATCTGCAGGATCAGGTGGATGCGTCGAAGTACCTCGCGCAGACGATCCACGTCGACCCGAAGCGCATCGGGATCTATGGTGGCAGCTACGGCGGGTTCATCACGCTGATGGCTTTGTTTACGGAGTCTCCCCACTTCGGCGCGGGTGCCGCGCTCAGGAGCGTGACCGACTGGGCGCACTACAATCAGGGGTACACTTCAGACATCCTGAACCTGCCCCAAAACGATACTCTGGCCTACCGTCAGTCGTCTCCTATCTACTTTGCCGAAGGGCTGCAGGACCCGCTGTTGATGGCGCACGGCATGTCGGATACAAACGTCCACTTTCAGGATATCGTCAGGCTCACCGAAAGACTGATCGAGCTGGGCAAAACCCGCTGGGAGCTTGCGGCGTACCCCGTCGAGGATCACGCATTCGTGCGACCCTCGTCGTGGGCAGATGAATACCGCCGGATCTTCGAGCTGTTCGAGCGCTACCTGCCCTCTCGCACAACCACTAAATGATCAACTACATCACGAATATCGTTTCGCGAACAGCGTCGGTAATGCGCGCGGTGCTAGGCGTTCCTGACTACCAGCGGTATCTGACGCATATGCGGACCGCGCATCCGGGCGACCGGGTGATGAGCGAGACTGAATTCCGCCACACCCGAATGAACGACCGGTACAACACCCCCGGCTCCAGGTGCTGCTGACCGTGATCTGATTTCCGGCGCATCCGGCGACGCGGAATGGCTCGGCGGCGCACTGATGTGTAAGAACTGATTCGGCGGACGTCTCCCCTGAGACATCAACCGAGTCACCAATGAAAGCGTTTAGCCTCTCCTTCCTTATCGCACTCGGCGTCGCCGGCTGCGAGACTAAAGCTCCATCCGCCACCGCGAGCGACGCCGGATCGGCTCTCTCAGCCCAAACGGCAATGGGCGGCCCGGTCGCTACCGGCGCACCTTCCATGCGGGCTGTCTCCCGGACAAATGGGGGTTTCAGTCAGCCGGTCGCCGAGGCCCCGGAAGCGAACGATGTGTCGGGCGAGCCACCCTCCACTGGCGATCCCCTTCAGGGGGTGAACGCCGGGGCGACAGCGCCGACGATGGTCATCCGCACCGGTCAGGCGTTCATCGAAGTAGAGAAGGTCGATCCCGCGATCCTCAAGATCCGGCAGCTGGCTGCACAGGTAGGTGGCTACATCACCAACTCGTCGGTGAGCGGCGGCAAGGACCAGATGCGCCAGGCCACCATCGAAATAAAGATTCCATCGCCGAAGTACGACGACGCAGTGGGTTCACTCTCGTCGATCGGCAAAGTCGAGACGGTGAATTCCCAGGCCCAGGACGTTGGCGAGGAATTCGTCGACGTGACGGCGCGCGTCACGAACGCCCGTCGCCTCGAGGAAAGATTGATCAACCTGCTCGCCAACCGTACCGGAAAGCTCGACGAAGTGCTGCGCGTGGAACGAGAGCTGGCCCGGGTCCGTGAAGAGATCGAGCGCTACGAAGGCCGACTGCGCTACCTCGGCGCGCGGGTGGCGATGAGCACGCTCACCATCACCGTCCACGAACCGGCGCCGATTATTGGCAATAACCCGGGCGAGAACCCGATCACGACGGCTCTTCGCCGCGCGTGGCGGAATTTTGTGGCTCTTATCGCGGGATTTATTGCATCACTCGGGGTACTGATCCCGCTCGGCCTGCTCACCTTCGTGGGTTGGCTCGCCTACCGTCGTTGGAAGCGATCCAATCCCTAGTGCGACTGGTCGCGGTTGTACCACCATAGCGCCTTGGAGAGGGCGGTATAACCGTTGTTGATGTGCTGCAGTCCCCAGCCCACCGCGCCGGCTCCGGCGATGATGATTATCGGAGTCGACGCGTTGTTGGCGTTACTGCCGGCGACGAGTATACCGATTCCAACGGTCGCCGCGCCGATGGTGCTGACGAGCGATCCACGGAAATTGTCCGTCTGGAAGCGACGGGCTTCTGACACAGCGTGCGGAGACGATTCCACCAGCTTCTCTACGTCGAATCCCCTGAACCAGCCAACAGTGCCGAGCACCGGACCATCGGCGCCGCGAATGATGTCGGCGCTGCCCCAACTGGTCTCGAACCGGAGGGGCTGCATATCGGCTGTCCGGACCGAATCCGGCACGACTACGGCCTTGGCCACAGTAGCGGCGGTTTTGCTCGAGGCCGCAGCTGTCGCTGAGGACCCTGCCGTGTGTTCGCTCGCCTGCTGGGCGTTGGCGCTGACTCCAGGAACCGAGGCGCCGAGTAAAAGCGCCCAAAGGTGTTTCGACTTCATTTGCTCCTCGCTGCTCGCTCAAATCATCTTAGAGACGATTTGAGCGAGCGGAGGATTACAAGGTTCGGCTAAACTTTCAGGTCGCGATCATACCACCAGACCGCTTTGGATAGGGCGCGCTTGGCCGTATCCACCCGAATGGTTCCGTAAACGACTAGTGCGATCGAGACAAAGGTGGTTGGAGCCGTTACGGGCTGATTGGTCCCAATATGGTTTATGCCATACACGGCAGCCCAGACGGCGAGGCCAGCGATACCCGTCCAAATCCCTTGCCGGTAGTTCGCCTCAAAGATCTTTGCCTGCGTAACGGCGTTTGGCGAGGATGCGACTAATCGTGTCACATCGGAACGCTTGACCATTCCGGCAGTGAGAACAACCGAATCGGAGATCCCGCGAACGATCCTTATCCCGCTTAAGTCGCTTTCGAGACGCAGCGCAGCCTCGTCGTACGTTCGCTCTTGTGCTTCGACCAGCGCAGTCGATGTCATGATGGCCAAGCTCATTGCGAGATAAGGAATAAATAGACTCTGCACGCTCATCACCGTTAGTGGCGATAAACTATGTTGGCCCGGCCATTCAAAACCTGCCCTTGGTCAATGATGACATGGGTGTTATCCGGATACACGTTCCCTGCCGACGCTTGATCGACCGCGACGCCAAGAAAGTCGTCGTTGGTGAGAAGTATCGAGCCCTGGTTGGAGAAAACTGCCGCGACGAAGGCCGCTGCAACCAGTTTCCAGGGAGCGCCAGGGATGAGTTTAATCGCCACTGATCCGAGCGCCGTGGAAGTAGCCTTGACGAAGTCGGACAGTGGGTTCGAATCCAGCTTTAGCGTACACGGCAGGTTGTCGTCTTCCCAGAACATCACGTGAAAGCCGTTTGCGAATTTTTTGGCGAACGCGAGCACCTCGTCTTCCGAAAACAACATCACCCGGCCTTCCCAGAAAGCTCCGTTCTGATCGAAGTATTTTCGTGAATCATACGGATGCTCGCCCGAACATGAGAGATCTTCGGCGTACGTCGGGGCCGTCCCCATGTATGGACCCTGGATGTGCACTTCGATCTCTGGATCTCCCCGAAACCATGGCTCCTTCGCGTCGAGAATCCGCGAGAACTCCAGATAGATCCCGGGTGGGATCGTTGGCGTTCCACCACCACCACCGCCTCCACCCAGGCAGGTATCTCCGCAGACGACCATACCTGAGGCTCTCATAGGTGCCTTCTCCAGCGTGCCGATCGCCTCTCCATTCTCGTCGCGCTCATTCCGCGAGCTCGCCAGATCCATTGGCTGATCGAACCGCGTCTCCACCGGAATGATCGAAAGGGTCGGTTGGTTGGGGGGCGTCTTTCTGTCGAGCGTCACTTGCCTGCCCGACTCATCGAACGCCGTGATCGGCGTCCACTGATCCAGCTGCGAGACGACAAGGACATCCTCTTTCCCCTTCCATGACTCGCGGTGCTTCGCGACTGGCATGTAGAACTCGAGGGGACGCACCGCGGCGAGAGTTGTGAAGATGGCCGGCTCGTCGCCTCCGTTCAGAGCAGCCATCCGGCTCAGCAGCGCTTTCCCATCCTTCGACGACAGATAGGCCGTGAGCTCCAGCTTGTGCTCACGAAACGGCGTCGACCGCATGTCGCGCTTCAGATGTTGACGTGCCGGCTCGTTGTCCATCGCCTCCGCCACCAGCCGCGTGAGCTTGTTCAAAGCGGCGCGTTCGGGGGTGACGGGTGACGACGAATTCGAAACGATATCTTTCGGCGATGGAGGCGCGACGGTGCGACTCACGGGATCGGTGCAGGCCGCCAGCGCAGCCAGCAACGCGAAAACAAGAACTCCTTCGCCATGTCTTTGTTTCATAAATCCTCCTCGGCGAGTGGTGCGACTGTGAAGCGCGCACACTATCCGGCCGGGGAGGATCGGTCGTAATCCGCGAACCGCCTATTTGATCACTTCGCCTCGCTCAATCGCGCCGAGGGCGCGACGAAGGCCATCAACAGAGCGGCGATCAACGCCAGTGAGGCGCCAAACGCGAAGGCGCTGGCAGAGCCCGAGCGATCCCAGATCCACCCGAAGATGAGAGATGCCGGCAACGCGCCGAGCCCGATGGCAAGATTGTACCAGCCGAACGCGGCGCCGCGACGGAAAGTGGGAACGATGTCGGCGACGAGCGCCTTCTCAGTGCCTTCGGTCATGCCGTAGAAAATTCCGTAGACCGCGAACAGCGCCCACGCCTGCCATGGAGCGCCCGCCCACGCAAACGCGAAATAGACCGCGGCGTAAAGGAGCCACCCACCGACGATGAGCGGTTTTCTTCCAATACGGTCCGAGAGCTGGCCGCCGTAGGTCCCAGTTGCCGCCTTCACGAAGTTGAGAACCGCCCACAGAATCGGCGCCAGAGCAACCGGAACTCCGAGCTGATTGGCGCGGAGCAAGAGGAACGCGTCGGTGGAATTGCCCAAAGTGAATAGGAGTACGACCGTCAGATACATCCAGAAGCGGCCGCTCAACTTGCCACCTTGAGCTGGGGTCTCGGCGTGTTTGGCTTCGTCGCCTTTGCGCCTTACGTCGCGGACGACGATGATGAGCACCAGCATGGCGATCGCCGCCGGGAGCGCCGACAGCCAGAAGACGTTCCTGATCGCGTGCTCGTCGTGCGCGGAGAGACGACGAGAGGAGTCAAGCGCACCAACTCCATTCAGCTTCAGCAGGAGAAACGCGATGAGCGGCCCCAGCACCGCGCCTGTGTTGTCAGCAGCAGCGTGAAATCCATACGCCAGGCCCCGCGCATCAGCGGGCGCGGAATCCGCGAGCAGTGCATCGCGTGGTGAAGTGCGAAGCCCCTTCCCGACCCGGTCAGTCAGCCGAATCGCAAGCACCTGGGTCGCGCTGTGCGTGGCAGCAGTAAATGGCCGCACAATCGACGCGATCAGGTACCCAACCACGACGAAAGGCTTGCGGCTTTTTATATTGTCGGACCACCAGCCACTCACCAGTTTGAGCAGCGACGCCGTCGTCTCGGCGGCGCCCTCGATCGCCCCGATGAAACTGGCGTTGGCGCCGAGGACGCCCGCCAGAAAAATCGGGAGCAGCGGGTAGATCATCTCGGTCGAGACATCGGTGAAGAGACT
>JBJMOT010000029.1:0-4258 GCA_045803585.1 Gemmatimonadaceae bacterium | reverse complement strand
ATCCGAAGCACGCCGATCAGGCGGTGCGCGGAACCGTAGTCCTCCCCGCCGGCACCGGTAAGTCGGTGCGCGTGCTGGTAATCGCCGCCGGCGACAAGGCGCGCGAGGCCGAGGCAGCGGGCGCTGACTACGTCGGCAACGAGTACATCGCGAAGATCAAGGAAAACTGGATGGACTTCGACGTCCTCATCGCCACGCCGGACCAAATGGGTCAGCTCGGCGCGCTCGGCCGTATCCTCGGTCCGCGCGGCCTGATGCCGAACCCGAAGGCCGGCACGGTGACTTTCGACGTCACTCGCGCAGTACGCGAGACCAAGGCTGGAAAGATCGAGTACCGCGTCGACAAGGCTGGCAACGTCCACGCTGCGATCGGCAAGGTTTCATTCGCACCCGAAGCCCTGGAGCAGAACTTCAAGGCGTTCATGGAGCAGATCGTACGCGCCAAGCCCGCGACGTCGAAGGGTGTGTATATCCGAAACGTCGCCATCTCGAGCTCGATGGGTCCCGGCGTCAGCATCGACATCACCGCCTACAGGTCAACGGGTACCGATCGATGAAAAGAGCAGAGAAGGAGCAACTCGTCGCCGAGTTGTCCAGCAAGCTGACCAACGCCCAGTCGCTGTATTACACCGACTTCACCGGGCTCAACGTCAAGCGCATGACCGAGCTTCGCCGCCGCCTCAAGAAGGCCGGTGTCGAGTACGTGGTGATCAAGAACACGCTGGCGCTCCGTGCGGTCAATGAGAGTGGTCTCGTGGGTGATACCCTCAAGGGTCCGACCGGACTGGTCGTCGCCAAGGATCCGGTGTCGGCCGCGAGAGTGCTTACCGATTTCGCGAAGGAGTTCGAGGACAAGCCGGCCGTCAAGGGCGGGTTGCTGTCGGGCAAGAAGATCGACAATGCGCAGGTGAAGCGCCTCGCTGCGCTTCCATCTCGCGAGCAAATGCTGGCTGATCTTGGAGCCGGCATGCAGTCACCGATGGCCGCCTTCGCCGGTGCGCTCAACGGAATCTTTTACATGTTTGTTGGGGCGCTCGAAGCGCTCAAGACTCAGCGCGAAGGCGCCTAAATTTTCCAGGGAGAATACATACAATGGCAACCGCAACTTCTATGGGTAAGGACGAGATTCTCGACGCGATCGGCAATATGACCGTCCTCGAGCT
Source organism: Gemmatimonadaceae bacterium (assembly GCA_045803585.1). Lineage (GTDB taxonomy): Bacteria > Gemmatimonadota > Gemmatimonadetes > Gemmatimonadales > Gemmatimonadaceae > UBA4720. Next base: position 3,095 of record JBJMOT010000029.1, on the reverse strand, counting down.
TTCCGAGCTCGTCGAAGCTTTCAAGAGCAAGTTCAACGTCACGATTTCAGCCGCGCCTGTTGGCGGCGGTGCGGCAGCTGCTGGCGGTGCCGGCGGCGGTGCTGCTGCTCCAGCGGCCGAAGAGCAGACCGAGTTCTCGGTCTCGCTCAAGGAAGCTGGCGCGAAGAAGATCCAGGTCATCAAGGTCGTGCGCGAGCTGACCGGACTCGGACTCAAGGAAGCGAAGGATCTCGTCGATGGCGCTCCGAGCGTCGTCAAGGCCGGTGTCACCAAGGATGAGGCCGCAGCCATGAAAGCCAAGCTCGAAGAGCAGGGAGCAGCCGTCGAAGTGAAGTAACACTGCGCGACGGGCGCGGAGGGTAAACCCCTCTGCGCCCGAGCGCACCGTTACTCCCACTGCGACGATATGACCCGGACTTTAAACGCTAGTAACACAATAGAAGTAACAAGCTCGCTCTGCTCCGGACCCGCGAAAATTTCGCGGATGACGGGGGCAGGGCTATTTGCGCCTGTAGGTGATTCATGCCCGAATTGATGAAGCAGATATCGTTCGCAAAGCTGGACCAGGGAATGGAGATGCCCCATCTCCTGGACATCCAGACACGCGCCTTCGAGTCGTTGCTCCAGCTCGATGCGGCCTCGCAGAACCGCGAGGACATCGGACTCGAGCGCGTCTTCAAGGACCTGTTCCCCATTACCGACGTGCACGAGAACTTCTCGCTCGAGTTCAAGAGCTACTCTCTTGGCGAGCCGAAGTACTCGGTGGCCGAGTGCATCGAGCGCGACATGACGTACTCCGCGCCGCTCAAAGCCACTCTCCAGCTCATCGTCTTCGAGACGACGGAAGCGGGCAAGAGGCCGAAGAACATCATCGAGAAGGAAGTCTATCTCGGTGAGCTTCCGCTCCTCACCCCGCTTGGAACCTTCGTCATCAACGGCGCCGAGCGCGTGATCGTGAGCCAGCTGCACCGCTCGCCTGGTGTCGTCTTCGAGGAGTCGACGCACCCGAACGGACAGCGCCTCATCTCCGCGCGCATCATCCCGTTCCGCGGCTCGTGGGTCGAGTTCACTGTCGACATCCACGACGTCGTCTTCGTCCACATCGACAAGAAGAAAAAATTTCCGGCCACCGCGTTACTCAGGGCGTTTGGATACGGTACCAACTCCAGCATCCTGCGTCTGTTCTTTGCCGTCCGTGAGCTCGATCTCGTCAGAAAGCGCGAGACCCGCATCGACCAGAAGGAAGTACTTGGCGCCATTATCGCCGAGGACATCAATCTCGCCGGCACCATCCACAATCCCGAGGCCCCCAAGCTCAAGACGAAGAAAGCCCGTCTGGCACTCGAGCGTGAGGAGTCCGAGCTGCTCGTCAAGGAAGGCGACGAGCTGACCGAAGAGGTCTTCAACCGTCTACGCCGCCTCAACATCGACAAGGTCAAGGTCTTCGCGTCGTACACGACGATCGATCTGCGCGACGAAGTCGACGCCATCGAGCGTGGCGAGCGTCCGACCCGTCGCGTCATCGCCGTCGATGCAATCAATGTCGAGTCGGGTGAAGTCATCGCCGAGACCGGCGACACGCTGACCGACACGCTCATTCGCAAGCTGCGCAAGAACGAGATCACCAAGGTGCAGGTGTTCGTCACGTCCGGTCGCGCCGAGTCGATGCTGATCAAGAACACGATTGCCAAAGATCCGACGCACACCGAGGAAGAGGCGCTGAAGCAGATTTATTCGCTTCTGCGTCCTGGTGATGCGCCGAATCGCGAGACCGCCAAGCAGGCGCTGGAGAGATTGTTTTTCTCCCCCAAGCGCTACGACTTGGGTCGCGTCGGTCGTTACAAGATCAATCAGCGCCTTGCCACCAATCGTCCCGCCAGCGAGACGGTTCTCACCAAGGAAGATTTCGTCGCCATCATCCGCTACCTGGTGGAGCTTCACGAAGGACGCGGATACACGGATGACATCGATCACCTCGGCAACCGCCGTATTCGGTCGGTTGGTGAGCTGATCGCCAATCAGTTCTCCGTCGGTCTCTCGCGCATGGCGCGCCTGGTCAAGGAGCGCATGTCCATCAACACCGATCCGGAAAAGATCTCGCTCGACGACCTCGTCAACGCCCGTACGGTTTCGGCCGTCATCCAGGCGTTCTTCGGATCGTCGCAGTTGTCGCAGTTCATGGATCAGACGAACCCGCTCGCCGAGCTGACGCACAAGCGTCGTCTGTCGGCGCTCGGACCTGGCGGACTCACTCGTGAGCGCGCCGGCTTCGAGGTTCGCGACGTTCACTACTCGCAGTACGGACGCATGTGCCCGATCGAGACCCCTGAAGGTCCGAACATCGGTCTCATCACGTCACTCGCCTGCTACGCGCGCGTCAACGACCTCGGCTTCGTCGAGACCCCGTATCGCGTTGTGAAGAACGGCAAGGTGACCGAAGAGCTCGCTTGGCTCGATGCCAACCGCGAGGAAGACGTCACCATCGCCCAGGCAAACGCCAAGATCAACCCCGACGGGACGTTCGAGGATGAGTTCGTGCTTTGCCGTCAGCGGTCTGATTATCCGCTGCTCTCGCCCGATCGCATTGACTACATGGATGTCGCGCCGGAGCAGCTCGTATCGATTGCCGCGGCGCTGATTCCGTTCCTCGAGCACGACGACGCCAACCGCGCGTTGATGGGCTCGAACATGCAAAGGCAGGCCGTTCCTCTCCTCAATCCGCGTACTCCGCTCGTCGGCACCGGACTTGAGGAGAAAGTGGCCCGTGACTCGGGAGCAGTCGTCATCGCGCGTCGCGCGGGGACGATCACCTCAGTGACGGCCGACGAGATCATCGTCGATACCGGCGCTTCGGAGCGCGGCAAGAAAGATTCAGATCGTCCGCTGGCGAGACTCACCCAGCACGATCGTTATCGCCTCAAGAAATACTGGCGCACCAACCAGGACACCGCGCTCAACCAGCGTCCGATGGTCAAGGCCGGACAGAAGGTGAGAGCAGGCGAGGTTCTGGCCGACGGCGCTTCGACCGAAATGGGCCAGCTGGCGCTCGGAGCCAACGTCACCGTGGCGTTCATGCCGTGGTACGGACACAACTT
>JBJMOT010000028.1:0-6275 GCA_045803585.1 Gemmatimonadaceae bacterium | reverse complement strand
CGCTTCGGATAGTCGACGACACCGTCGCGCAGATCCGCGCCGACGCAGAGCGTGATGGCCGCTGGAAAAAACTGCACATCTGGGTCGGCAGTGATCACGGCCACTCCACAGTGCGCGAGCACGAGGATCTGGTCGCTTTGATCAATGCGTGGGGCTACACCACGCTGGCGCATCCTTTTGTGTTGCGGACCTCCGCCGATGTCGCGGTAATGGTCAGTGGCAATGCGATGACCCATCTCTACGTGGAGCTCGGCGAGAAATCACGTCCATTCTGGGCATCGCTCGCCGGAAAGTGGAACGAGTTGGTCGCGAGGCTTCTCGGTCGTGCCTCGGTCGATCTGCTGATTTTGCCGACGAGTGCGTCGAGCTGCGAGGTTCGCAGCGCCGCTCGCGGCTCGGCCACTCTCACGTGGTATGAGGCGAAGTATTCCTACATCCCAGGCTCGGGCGATCCATTGGGCCTGGGTGAGCTGAAATCAATCGACGAGGCTGAGGCTTACGACGCGACGCTGGCGAGCGAGTATCCCGACGGTTTGGTGCAGATCGCGCATCTCGTCGCGTCGCCGCGGAGCGGTGACATCATTCTGTCAGCCGCGAAGGATTGGGATTATCGAGCGCGCTATGAGCCCATCCCGCATGTCTCGTCGCACGGCGCGCTGCACCGGGAGCATATGATGGTGCCATTGCTTCTGAACCGTGCCCCCGCTCGCTCCCCTCGGCGCACGGTGGATGTGATGCCGAGTGCTCTGACCGCACTCGGCATCACCGCGCCTAAAACCCTCGATGGAGTTTCGTTTTTTTAGATCTGCTTACTGCACCGTAAGCGTTCCGGTCATTCCCGGGTGGATCGTGCAGGTGAATCCGTAGGTTCCGGCCGTGTTGAATTTCCGGGTATGGGTGCCTGAACCAAACGATGGGATGCTACCGGTTCCATCACCTGCTTCCGCAGCGGTCGACCCGGCGGCGTTGTCCCAGGTGACGTTGTGATCGATGCTCAGATCGTTCTTCCAGGCGACCGTGGTTCCAACGGCAACCGTCAGCGAACTCGGGCTCCACTTATTGGACGAGGTAGCGCAGAAAGTGTTGGCCGGACAAACGCCTCCGCCTCCACCGCCGCCGCCACCTCCACCTCCGCCACCAGCGCCGGTGGCATCACCACCGCCACCACAGGAAGCCGCAATAAATCCAATCGTAAGGACAGCAAACAAACCAGATATTTTCCGCATCCTGCCTCCTCGTCGAGCGAAATTCTGGGGCACGGAGCCGGCAACTCATCGCAGGGCCGACTACGGGCAATCAAATAAGCGGCGCGCAAAAGGCCGCGCCAAGCTTCACCCGGTAACAGTATAAGGAAGACACGCGAGATGCACTGTATCCGAGGTGAACGCCTGTGAGGCGTCCTAATCCCTCATCGCGCAGGTGAAGAGCCGCCAATCCTTTTCTGGAGCGGCCACTGCCGCGATGTAGTTCGGCCGGGGCGAGAATAGCCTGTGCGTGATTGCGGTGTTCGACGCATCCTTTCCGGAAGTATTCCAGATGCCTTTGCCTTCCGCTTTTAGTCGGGCCTCGCGAACAACCCACGATTTCAGAAACGCCGAGTTTCGTTCACCGGCCGGTGTGTCGGCGAGAGTCCGAAGCTCATCTTCCGACATGAATCGCTGCGCGACGTCGAGGAGACGGCGTACTGGCCGCTCATTCTCGACGTCGACCCCGACCGGACGGTCGGGCGAGAATGCAAACAGACCCAGCTCGGCGGAATGCGAGATGTTGAAGTGAATGTCGTCGCGATCGATAAGGACCGGCTTCCCCGAATGTCCGTAGCTGAATTGCAGTCTGTCGGGCGCGCTGCCGGTGAATCCGGAGAGTAGCCTGCGGAGAATTCCTCGCGCCACCACAAAACGCCTGGCCGCGACCGGGTTCAGCGCAGCCGCGCGATTCTTTTCATCCGGGGGAAGCAGGCGCGCCAGCTCGTCGTAGCGGGACTCGGTAACATCGAGTGGCGCTACCCACACCTGCACTTCCTCGGTCATCAGCTCAAGCGAGGTCAATTAGCTGCACCTCCGCTTTGCCCTTGGCGACAGTGAGCCGGGCGACGCTGGGTAGCAGGCTGAAGCGCCGCGCGCCCGCGGATCCGGGGTTTATGAAGAGCCGGTCACCGAGCCGGATGACTAGCTGCCGATGTGTATGGCCGTAGATGACGACGTCCGCATCGTATTGACCGGCGAGGCGTTCGGGTGTCGGACTTCCCAGCTCGTGGCCATGACTGACGTGGATGCTCACGCCATCGACGTCGATGTCGATACGCTCGGCGAGCATCGGGTCTCCCGGCGCGTCCGTGTTGCCATAGACGGCCCTGGTAGGCGCGATCAGTTCCAGCTCGTCGAGGATCTTCGATCCACCGACGTCACCGGCGTGGAGTATCATCTCCACCCCCTGCAACGCCTCGTACACTCCGGGCCGCATCAACCCGTGTGTATCCGAGATGAGTCCAATAAGATGCGCTGAGGAATCCGGCATAGCTCATTCTATATATTAGGACGGACATGCCGTGGCTACGACTGGCGCTGCGTTTGGCGCTGCGGGCGTTACGCCGCCCGCGCCTTGCACTCGATCTGATCCGAATCACCTGGCGGTTCAGATCCGATTCCTGGTACCGACAGTTCCCATTCCTGCCGTTGCCTGATCCGACGTATCTGCGGTGGCGAATGTACACTGCTTATGGTGACTACGATGCGGTCCCGTCCGTCACGGACGTCGAGCGTTATGCGCGCTGGTCTGGGCGGCCGCTCACCAGAGGACCCGAGTGAGTACTGTCGTGCCAGAAGCAATCAGCATTGAAAGCCTGATCAAAGCGCAGGCTTATGGTCTCGGGTTCGATCTCGTTGGTATCACTTCGCTCGGCCCGGTGGAAACCGCGGCTGAATTTGACGCCTGGATCGCGCGCGGCCACGCCGGAGAGATGGACTATCTCCCTCGTGGTGCGGAGAAGCGCCGTGATACGCGACTGCCGTATCCAAGCGCAACCCACGCGATCGTGGTTGGCCTCGATTACGGCGGTCGTCAGCCAGCCGGTCCAGTCGCGCGTTACGCGCGCGGTGACGATTATCACGACGTGATGATCAGGCGGCTGAAGGACCTCCATCGCTGGCTCGAGCTAGAGCTCGGGCGCTCCATAAGCGGCAAGCCCTACGTCGACACTGGCCCCATTCTGGAGCGAGATTTGGCACGCCGAGCCGGAATCGGCTGGTTCGGGAAGAACACCAATCTGATCAATCCGGGAATCGGGTCGTTCTTTTTTATCGGTGCCCTGCTGGTGGACCTGGATCTCGAGAGCGATTCACCATTCGAGTCGGACCGGTGTGGTTCCTGTACCCGCTGTCTCGATGCTTGTCCAACGGGCGCGTTCGTAGACGAGAGGATTCTGGATGCCAACAAGTGCATCTCGTACCTGACCATCGAAGCCAGGGGAGCGATTCCAGTCGAATTCCGTGAAATGATCGGCGATCATATCTACGGCTGCGACGTGTGTCAGGACGTCTGTCCATGGAATGCGCGGTTCGCTCAGGAGCTTCACGAAGACGCGTTTCGCCCGCGCGAATTCGTTGAGGGTGATGGCCGCAGTCTGGCACGCAGAATTCTCGCTCTGGACGAAGGCTCGTTTCTCAGAGAGTTGAAAGGTTCTCCAATGAAGCGCGCGAAACAACGCGGACTGACGCGGAACGCCGTCGTGGTTCTCGGCAATCTCGGTGACGAGATCGATGCGCAGCTCCTATCGCAGGTTCGGCCTCACTCGGATCCAATCGTCCAGGAGCACATCGACTGGGCGCTCAATTCAATCACCAGCAGAGCGCCCGAGCCGGAAGAAGCCAGAATCAGAATCGATTCGGAAACTGCTTGACTATACCGTCTGAAAGCGCGTCGGCCATTCCGAGGATCTGGGTGAAAATGCTGTCGAAGGTCGACGCGTCGTCGCTCCAGCGTCCCTGCAGGCGGGCGGTTGCCTCCTGAGTCGTCAGCGCCAGATGCTGGTTGAGCATCGCCAGCACGGTAGCCTTGGGCCAGTTCGGATTCGCCCCACTGAGAAAAGTCGCGAGGTCGTTAGCGTTGGCATGCCACCGCCGATCGGCGTCCGTTACCTTGGCGTTGTCTCCCGCTTTGGCCGCGGTCACCAGATCCACAGCGATCAGAATATGCTGCTTCAGCAGATCGGTCAGTTTCGTTCCCGCGGCTGCTCCATAGTAAGGCACGATGGCGTTGCCGATGTCTTCCTGGTTCCTGAGCAGTCGGGCTGAGGCGGTCGAGGCGCTCGCATCGCCCGCCGCGGCGGCGATGATATACAGTCGCGTCCAAACCACGTGATCCGACCAGAGTTTTCGCATCCCGTCCCGTAGCTGCATTGAGGCGGGAGATGGTGAACTCGACACTGCACCACTGGACATCCCGGTAGTGGCACAGGCAACGAACGCCGTAAAGGCGAGGGCGATGACGCCCTTGAAGGAGCGGTTCATGGGGAATGCCTCTTTGTTGATGGGCCTGGCGTGGGCTCTGCGAAGAAAACGCAGTTAAGATTTCGCTTTCTTGCATACTTCGTTCCGACGGGTGGTGGGCGGAACGAATTTCCCAGTGGACTCTAGCGCTCGATGCTGAGCTACGGCTACCTGCGAACCTCGAAGCAGCAGCGAGGTGCTGCGGTGAGATCGCAGCACGTTTCGACGGAGGCACTCAGGTATTCGGCCAGCAGGCCCTCTATGACCCGGCATGCGGCGGAATTCTCCGCGGTGAGCGCCGCCAAAGGGCAACCGGAGGCACGAAGCACGAGCGCGCCGTTTCGCGCCTGAACGTCTACGATGCCGCCGAAGCCTTTCAACAATCTGGCGGCGGCATTTACCTGATCCTTCAGGGTTCCTGCCGGTTTCGCATAACGCGTGGCCAGGGACTTCCCCGTATCGGTAATGAAGTCCACAAGTTGTTTCCTCGAACATTGCTGTTCGGCTACTTCGAGAAACTCAGTGAGGACGGGAAGGTAGAGGGTTGAAAACTGGACCTGCCCTTCGAGGGTGATCGAATAGAGGTTTGACGGCTTGCTGGCACCCGGCCGATTGCCACTGAGAACAACAAAATTCGCCTCCTGCAGCTTTCGGATTTGATTTCGCACGGCGTTGGCCGTGAGTTTCAAACCGGCCGCGAGCTCCTCCACCGTCATCGGTCGATGGCGTAGTTGGGACAATACTTTGCGAGCTGGTTCGCTCAAGCGAATTGGTGGTTTCATCTCGCCATGCGTTGATCTTTAGCTGACGCGCCTCGTGTCCGGCACGAGGTCCTGGACCGCCGCGCGCAAATACTGCGCGGCGTCGTTCTGGTGCGTTGGATCCCATTCCTCGGCCAGCTCCGCAAGATGCGCGCGACGCGCGGACACGAGCCGATCGAGCACCTCACACCCGGAACGCGTAAGCTCGGAGTCCGTCTGCGCATTCGCACGCGGCACCGTCATCAGGCCCCGGCGACGGAGCTCCTCCAGCGCAGCCTGGGCGCGCTCGACCGGAATGCCGCGACTTCGCGCCAGCTCGAACGGCGATCTGTTCGGCTCGCGCTCGACTTGCACGAGCAGCCACGCCGCCAATGCGCTCAGCGTCTCTCCGGCGCGGCTGACTATTCGCTCGATATGCGCTCGCTGCACGTCGCGATCGGCAAGCGACGACAGCGTGGCGTAGAGGTGTGCGGCGACAGCATCCTCGTCGGAAGGCCGCGCAAATGCTTCCCCCGCTTCATTCCCTGCGTCGCGCGCAGACGCGGCGACTGTAGCGCGGAGTGGTCGCTGTGGCATTAGCCATGTCAGAACGAAACCAGCCGCACACACTATCGCAGCGAAGGAGAACATCGTCGCCAGCGCGGCGGTGAAGGCTTGCTCGTACGAGGCCCGCAGCGCGGGCGGAAGCTGCTGCAACGCTTGGACACTCATCCCTCGCGCGCCCGGCGAAGAAGCGCCCGCGGGAAGCAATCGCGCGAGATTCGAGCTCAGTCTGGTTGAGAAAACGGCTCCCAGTATCGCTGTTCCAAGAGAGCCGCCGATTAAGCGAAAGAGTGTCGCGCCTGATGTCGCCACGCCAAGATCGGCGTAGTCCACCGCATTCTGCACCGCGATCACCAGGACCTGCATCACCATGCCGAGCCCGACACCGAGGATGAGCATCAGCAGCGAAGCGATGGCCTCACTGGTCTGAGGCGTGATCCGCGACAATAGGAACAGACCTGAGGTCATCACGGCGGTGCCGATG
>JBJMOT010000027.1:0-5912 GCA_045803585.1 Gemmatimonadaceae bacterium | reverse complement strand
CGCGTGAATCTTGCGCCGAGCCCTGCTCATGCGAACGAGTCTTTTCCGTCTTTCTACCATTGTCGTCGCGGCGACAACAGCTGGGTGCGGGGTCCGCGCCCGTGTGCCAGTTTCGGCAGAGATGGGCGCACATCCACTCATCCCCCGGCCAAGCACCTCTCTGATCCCGGTGATGAAGGTCGTCAAAGCCGAAGGATGGCCAGGTGACGAAACACCAGTCGCCGCCGACGGCCTGACAGTGCGTCCTTTCGCCCGTGGATTGAACCATCCGCGCTGGCTCTACGTTCTGCCCAATGGTGATGTCCTCGTCGCGGAGACTAACGCGCCCAAGCGGCCCGACGACAATCGTGGAGCGAAGGGATTTTTCTTCAAGCTGTTCCAGGCGAAGGCTGGCGGCGGAGTGCCGAGCGAAAACAGAATCGTGCTGCTGCGTGATACCGACGGTGACGGCGTCGCCGATACGAAATCCGTCTTCCTGTCGAATCTTCATTCGCCATTCGGGATGGCGCTCGTCGGCGACGTGCTTTACATCGCCAACACCGATGGCGTCGTGCGCTTCCCGTACACTGCAGGCGCTACGAGCATCGTCGCTCCGCCAGTGGCCGTGGTCGATTTGCCGGCCGGACGCATCAACCATCACTGGACCAAGAACCTTGTCGCCAGTCCTGATGGCTCCCGGCTCTATGCATCGGTTGGGTCGAACAGCAACGCCGCCGAAAACGGAATCCTCGAGGAGACAGGACGCGCGGCGATCTGGGAAATCGATCGCGCGACTGGTAGCCACCGCGTCTTCGCTTCGGGGCTTCGCAATCCCGTCGGGATGGCGTGGGAACCGGAGACCGGCAAGCTCTGGGTTTCAGTCAACGAGCGCGACGAGCTCGGCGCCGATCTCGTTCCGGACTACATGACATCAGTGAAGGACGGCGGATTCTATGGCTGGCCATTCACCTACTATGGAGTCCATGTCGACAATCGCATCGAGCACCAGCAGCTCGACATCGTCGCCCGCGCCATCAAGCCCGACTACGCGCTCGGCTCGCACACCGCATCGCTTGGCCTAGCGTGGTCAGACGCGAAGGCTCTGCCCGCCCGCTACAACCATGGGATGTTCGTGGGACAGCACGGCTCCTGGAATCGGGTGCCGTTCAGCGGCTACAAGGTGATCTTCGTTCCGTTCGCGGACGGTATGCCGTCGGGTAGGGCCATCGATGTGCTGACTGGGTTCGTCAAGCCAAACGGCGACGCCATGGGACGGCCGGTTGGTGTGGCGGTCGGCGGAGACGGATCTCTGCTAGTTGCTGACGATGTCGGGAATACCGTCTGGCGCGTCACCCGCGCAGCGACGTCTCCCTAATATCGGACTGCCTACGGCGCCGGCGTGCGCGGCTGCAGCCCCATCTCGTCGAAGAAGCGGTGGCCGCCGGTCGACCGCTCACCTCTCGATTTCACGCGCGTCATCACCAACCGGTCGCGCGTCCGCGTCATACCAACGTAGAGGAGTCGACGCGCTTCCTCGAGCTCCAGCTTGTTGACGACACCGTCGCGCGGCACTGGAATCATCTGCTCATCCTCCACCCCGACGATGTAGACCCGGGAGAACTCAAGGCCCTTCGTGGAATGGAGTGTGAGCAGATTGACGCGACCATGCTCGGCCCCGGCACCGTCGTACTTCGATAGTACGGCCCGCTCGAGAAATGCACAGATCTGAGATGACAAATCACCGGCCGCGCAGGCTTCGATAAGCCGTCGCAGTCGTCCCATGGTTTCGGGATATCGTTTGTCCGCGGATTTCTCGGCGCGTAGCTTCTCCATCAGCTGATGCCCGCCGAGCAGTCGAATCAGATCATCGAGGCTGGGAAGGTCTTCGTCGCCGCAAGTACTGGCCTCACCCTGGTAGAAGTCGAGACAGTCGCTGTGTCGACCGAGTGAATACGGTGGAATGAGATCGAACATCTTGCGCGCCTCGTCGCACAGAGCGCTTCGATCGCTGAGAGCGAGCGCGACGCCGAGTTGATCGAGCAGGTTCACCAGCGCAGTCTTGCGCGCGTACTCCAGCCGCGTCTGACTGAGCGCGGGAAACACTTTGGCGAGAGTGTTACAATCGTCGAGCGCCCGGTGCGACCGGCCAGCGTTGATTCCGTAACGCTTGGCGAGATGTTCGAGTCTCCGGCTGGTGGCGTGCAGTGTCCGCGCCAGCGGCAACGTGTCATATGTCGAGAAATCGGTTCCCCGCGGGAGCTTTGCCGCCATCCGTCGAAGAATCGGGAAATCGAACATGTAGCCGTTGTGGGCGACGAGCACATCCGACCCGCAAAACTCGCGGAACTGGGTCCAGACGGTCTCGAATGGCGGAGCGTCCGCGACATCACTTTCTGATATTCCGTGGGCGCCGAGCGCGCCGGAAGTGATAGGAACTCGCGGTTTCACCAGCGAATGGAATTGATCCACGATCCGGCCGTGGCGCACCCGCACTGCCGCCAGCTCGACTATCTCGGCGCGATCGACGTCCTTGTCGGTCGTCTCGAGATCGATCGCTGTGAAGTCGCGGAAGGAATTGGTGAACCCACGCGTGCGCAGCAGCTGGGCAGTCTTGAAGAGTCCGAGCCCCAGGCCCAGCGATGGAAGATCGTTTGCGGTAATTCGCATCGAGTCGATCGGTGGAGCTCCGCCAACGGTCACTGACCTGATTCCCATCTCGAGCACGATCTTCCGCGCGGGGATCTCCGCCCCGCCGCAGCGTGGAATCCAGATCGATCGGCCTTCCTCCGCGGCGCGCACGACCCGTTCGGCGAGCGTCACTACTTCTTCATGAGAAGCTGGATCGCTGAGCTCTTCCTGATGGTCCTCGAGAATCGTGCGGTACGTCCCGACCTTTTCGGACAGAATATTCTCGACCAGAGTGCCGAGTGATGTGTGGGTTTTTCCGAGCGCGTCGAGATTTTTCAGCGCGTAGAATCCGCGCCAGATCTTCCTCGCGTCACCATGCTCGCGCGGCAGCGTACGGGCCATGTGCTCGAGCTGATGAATGAGCGTGCGCCCCGTCTCTTCCGCCCACGCCCGGGCGCTGTCGAACAATGCATCGGGCAAAACGGCCTGATAGAACAGCTCCTGCTGGATCTCATCGCCAGGGTTGGCAATCACGCGCAGAGCAGCGAGGACGTACGCGACGACCTTATCGTCGGCGAGTGCCCTTCCCTGCGCCAGGCAACACGGGATTCCCGCGTTGAGAAAAGCCGATTCGAGTGCACTCCCGATTTTATGCGTGCGATAAAGCAGCGCGACGTCGCCCCAACGCAGCTTGCCATCGCCGCCCTCTCGATCGTGCGTGATGTCATCGATGATCCATCCGGTTTCGCCGTCGTCGTCCGGGAAGCCCAGCGCTTCCACCGGGAACGGCGACTGGTGGGTGGTCTGCTGGATCTTCCGATCGGCGAACTGCGACGGATTGTGTGAGACGAGCCGTCGCGCGGCATCGAGGATAGATGGTGGACACCGGCGGTTCTCACGGAGGTGAACGACGTTGTCGTCTGAAATTCCGAAATCGTCCTGGAACGAACGGAAGACGCGCGGGTCGGCCCCGGTCCACGAATAAACCGATTGCTCGTCGTCTCCCACGGCGAAGATGTGACGATGCTCTTGTGCCAGCCGGCGGACGATCGCGTATTGGATAGGATTCAGGTCCTGGAACTCGTCGACGAGAACGACATCCCAGCGCACGCGAATAACCAGAGCGACGTCGTCCATGCGCAGCAGCTGCGCTGTCTTGAGCACGAGGGTGTCGAAATCCGCGACGTTTCGTTCGGCGGTCGCGCGCTGGTACCGGTCGTAATACTTCTGATATCGGTGGCCCAGAGAGTCACCGCGAAAGCGATGGCGCGAGAAGGCTTCGAGCACGCTCTTGTGCATCTTGGGCGGAACTCTGAGCCGGCGCAAAAGAGATTTCTGGTATGGCTCGTCGGCGATGCCGAACCCGGGCTGAAGATCGACGCGCTCTCCGAATTCGCGCAGAAGCTCTGCGCAGAAAGCGTGGATAGTCCCCCGTTTCACGCGCTCTACCCGATCGCCCAACTCGTTGTGCAGACGCTCGGCGATTTCGCCGGCGGCCTTGTTGGTGAAAGTGAAGACACAGATCCTCGCCGGATCTATGTCCAGTCGCTCGATGAGATACCGGATCCGCTCGATGAGGCAGAACGTTTTCCCCGCGCCAGGGCCGGCAAGCACGAGCAGCGGCTGCGGCGTCGCTTCGATCGCGGCGCGCTGCGATTCTGACGCAAGGCGTGAAACGTTGGCGGCGCCGGCGATGGCCGACGCCGCGGTGGCGATCAAATCGTGAATCGGGAGCGCGGAGGTATCCGCGCCGGCGGCAATTCCTGTCAGGACGCGTCCGTCCGGTAAAAGAATTGCTCGCGAACGACCTTGCCGTCCTTCACCGTGTAGAGCGCCATCTCTTCCATATTGCTGCGTTTCCCCGTCGGCTTGAAAGTACAGTCAAAATTGAAGTGGACGGCGAACTTGTCGTCGTTGGCCAGGAACGGCCCGTCCACCGTCGCCGAGTGGACCTCGTTGTTCTCACTCCACCATTGGTTCTTGCCGCGGATGGCGTCAATTCCCTTTTGCTCGCGCGGCATCGTTTCGTTGCCCATGGATTCGATGCTGACGACGTCGGGCGAGTACAGGGTGTTGATCGCGTCGAGGTTGCGTCCGGCGCGACAGAACGACACGAGCTCCTCGGCGACGGTAGCAGTGGTTGATTCGGTGGCGGTGGTCATTGGGTCTCCTGGAATATTGCCACCACTATAGTAGCCTGTGGGCCGGGAATCGCCATTGTTAGCTTATAACTCCCTTTCCGTTCAGTGGATGACCGAAAAACGCGCCCCTCTCGACCCCGAAGTACTTCAGCCGGTCACCGACGCCGGTCAGGTGAAGCTCGGCGACTTCGACGCCGCTCGACCCGCGGGACTTCCCCGGGGAAAAGCGCTGAAGGAGGCGGCCAGGCGTGAGGGCAAGCGCATCAAGAAGCTTCAGCCGAAACTCTATGCCGACGAGCGCTACGGATTGCTCGTCGTTCTCCAGGGTCGCGACGCATCTGGAAAGGATGGCACCGTCAGGAAGGTCTTCCGCGCTGTAAATCCGATGGGCTGTGAAGTCACGAGCTTCAAGGCGCCAACGGAGATCGAGCTTCAGCACGACTTCCTCTGGCGCATCGAGCAGCGAGTTCCCAAACGCAGAATGATCGGAATCTTCAACCGGTCACACTACGAGGACGTTCTCGTCCCGCGCGTCAAGAAAACTTTGCCCGAGGACGTCTGGTCCGCGCGTTACGATCAGATCAACCAGTTCGAGCGGACCTTGACCGAGAACTCCATTGTAATCCTCAAGTTCTTTCTGCACATCTCCCGCGCCGAGCAGAAGGCACGACTCACTGATCGTCTTACCGACAGGAAGAAGAACTGGAAATTCAGGCTGGGCGACCTCGACGATCGCGCATTGTGGAGCGAGTACACCGATGCCTACCGCGACATGATCGTGAAGTGCAGCACGAAGTGGGCGCCGTGGTACATCGTTCCCGCTGACGACGAGAACGCGCGAGACCTTCTCATTGCACGGAAGATCGCTGATACTCTCGACGGGCTTGATCTTCGCTACCCGCCGATTGATCCGCAGCTCAAGGGGATCACGATTAAATAAGGCGAGTTCGCGGGGAAGGAAGGAACGGCAACTGATTAACTACAAGCTACCCGCTACCCGCCGAACGCTGAACGCCGTCAGCTGCAGGCGACGGGACAGGTCGTGCGGCATCGCTTCCCGCCGTCCGCAACTGCGTCAGGACAGTCAGCGGGGTTTCGCGCAAGGCGGACACCCGATGGCGTGATTATAAAACGTGTGACTTAGGAAAAGCCGTGTAGTCCCCT
>JBJMOT010000026.1:0-41287 GCA_045803585.1 Gemmatimonadaceae bacterium | reverse complement strand
TTACCGTTGCTGCCGCGAGAACCATCGTCTCGCCAAACTGTACGACTGCGGAGCCTGCCGCCTGTTTCGCCATGCGCCCGGTCTCGATGACGAGGCGTCTGCCGGCGAAAGTTCTTTCGATGCGTTGCATATGTTGTTCGGTTGTCTTTGAGTAGCACAAACCGCGCGGAATCGCATTGTGCGCCGCGCGGTGGGATCAAAGAGCCAGCTTAGTACCGGAGGCCAAGATCAGCGATGATCTTGCGATAGCCTTCGAGATCCGTACGCCTCAGGTAGTCGAGGAGACGGCGCCGCTTGCCGACCATCTTGAGCAGCCCGCGACGGCTGTGATGATCCTTCGCGTGGGTGCGGAAGTGGTCGGTCAGGTAGTTGATTCTTTCGGTGAGAAGGGCGACCTGCACTTCGGTCGAGCCGCTGTCCGTCTCGTGGGTGCGGTACTTCTCTACGGTAGGTGTTTTCTCGAAGGCCATTTGGATTTGCTCTCGCACCGGCCCATTTGCCGGCGCCCGTCACTGGTTCTTAAATCGCTGTAGCCTTATAACTTAGCCGCGAAAAGCCCTCATGTAAAGCCGCGGGGTGAACGACAATAGTTCCCAAATGGTGCTTTGTGCGTCTAGAAAGCGAACACCTAACCGGAGACTGTCGTGTTTTTGCGAGGAGCAGCGTTGCTCACCCTGTTGTCGCTTGCCCATACCGTGCCCGAGAAGACCCTGCTCGACGGCAGTGCGCAGCCATGCGCTGATGTAAAAGAGAGCACGTCCGGCGTACCTGGCGTGCACGTCTATGCTTTCAACGCAGCGAAGATCCCGACGATCCGGAAGTCCCTCAATGTTCTCGACAGTCTCGACTGGGAAAATGGCAATCCCGACGCCATGCGCGCAGCCGCCATCGAGTACGACAAGCTTCTCACCCGCGTGAGAAATGCCAAGGCGATCGGTTACGCGATGAGCAACGGCAACGGCGATTTCGAAATCACGGTGAACCAGATGGACTCGGTTCTCGTTTTCGGCGAAGCGCGAATGCCGGGCGAACCCTTCTACTATTCGGCCAAAACCGTGGGCGCCGTTGGGCACGACGAGATCAGAGTTGTTCTTCTGATGTGCAACCAGCAGCTGCTGTAGCGCTACCGCGGAGTCCAATTCGGGGCGGATGTGAAGAGCCCATCGCCGAACCCGATCTTGTGCGCGAGATACAAGCCAAAAACCACGCTCACTGCGCCGGACGCGAGGCGCAGCGAGCGCTGGAAGTTGGGCAGGTGCGCGCTCGCGAGGAGTGAGGGAACGGCAACGGTGAGCGTAACGAGCGTCATCCCGACGATGGTGCCGAGCCCGAACGTCAGCAGGTAGAGCGCTGCCCAACGCGGATCGTCAATCAGCGGCACTATTAGAAGCGCCGCGCCGGCTGACCCCGCGAGTCCGTGTACGATCCCGACGAAAAACGGGCGCGAAGT
This sequence comes from Gemmatimonadaceae bacterium, assembly GCA_045803585.1. Classification (GTDB taxonomy): domain Bacteria; phylum Gemmatimonadota; class Gemmatimonadetes; order Gemmatimonadales; family Gemmatimonadaceae; genus UBA4720. The sequence continues at coordinate 39,837 of JBJMOT010000026.1, read as the reverse complement.
GCTGATCATGCGAGCGCCGGCCCGCACATCGAAAAGATTGAGCAGACCGAGCACGATGAGCATGACTGCCACCGCGAGCTCGAGTGACAATCCAAGACGCGCATCGAATGCGATCTTGAACGCGATGATCGACCCGCCAACGACCAGCAGCGTTATGGTATGCCCTATCCCCCATAGCGCGCCGATGCCCGCGGCCTTCGTGACGGACCGCTCACGACTGACAATGGTTGTCACCGCTACGATGTGATCAGGATCCGTAGCGTGACGCATGCCGAGCATCAGACTGGTGATGAAGGTAAGAAGAAGGCTCACTGGGCCTGACGCTTTACGGAAGTGAACTGCGTGGTGGCCCGGATGTCCCCGTCGTGCAGCAGCAGATCGAACTCGAGATCCGGTGCGAATTGGCTGGCGGATGTGAGCGCGTGTCCAGTTGTATCGCGCGCCACGGCGTAACCGCGGGAGAGTGTTGCCAGCGGGCTGAGCGCGTTCAGTCTTGCGGCACATGTAGCGAGCAGTGCTTTTTTCCTGGTCACCGTTCGCGCCGATGACTGCCCAAGTCGCAAGGTCAGCTTCTCGACGTCACGCCGTTCATTGCGGATGCGGCGTTGAGCGGATTCCGAGAGCGTGCGTCCCGCTAATTTCAGCGCCTTCCTCACGTCGTCTCGAGAGGCACACGCAGCGACGGCAGCGGCGGATGGCGTCGGTGCGCGCAAATCGGCAACCGCGTCGCAAACAGTCAGGTCGACTTCGTGACCGACTGCGGAGATCACCGGAATTGGTGATTGGGCGACGGCTCGCGCCACGCGTTCGTCATTGAAGGCCCATAGATCATCCTTGCTCCCGCCCCCGCGACCTACGATGAGAACATCGGCTTTCGCCCATCGACCGACGCACCGGATGGCGGCGGCGATTTCTCCAGCCGCCGTTTCACCCTGGACCTGCGTCGGACACACAACGAGTCGAGCACCAAGATTTCTCTTCCGCATTACAGCGACGATGTCGCGCAGTGCCGCGCCGTCCTGGCTGGTCACCACCGCGACGCAGCGTGGATACTGCGGAATCGCTCGCTTTCGATTCTCGTCGAGTAATCCTTCCTTCCGCAGCTTGGCAAGCGTCAGCTCCATCGCCTTTCGCCACAGACCGTCGCCCTCGGCGTCGATGCGAGAGACTTTGAGCTGAAGATCCCCGCGCGCCGGAAACACGGTCATCTGCCCGAAGACGACCACCTGCATTCCGTCGTCAGGTGCAGCCGGCATCCGATACTGGTCGCCGGCCCATACGACGCACCGAACCTGGGCGTCGCGGTCGCGGAGGCAGAAATACCAGTGGCCATTGCGGTGTCTCTTGAAATCGCTGATCTCGCCACGAACCCATAGCCCACGTAGTCGCGACTCGACCACCTCACGAGCTTTTGCGGTGAGATCCCAAACCGACATCGGATTGCCCGGCGTGGTGCCGATCGTAGCGCGCGTGCGCGGAGTCTCGGTAAAATCGAAAGACAGCCGCTGTTTCATCGGCTCGCCAAACCCATTTCCGCGGCACGGACGGTATTTGCCATCAGCATGGCGATGGTCATCGGCCCAACCCCGCCCGGAACAGGTGTGATCTTGGAAGCGACCTCTCGAACCGAGTCGAATTCCACATCGCCAGTGAGTTTCGTTCCAGATTTGGCCGCCGCATCTGCGACGCGATTCGTGCCGACGTCGATCACTACCGCTCCGGGCTTTACCATGTCACTCGTCACCATCTTCGGCCGGCCCGCCGCAACTATAAGTATATCGGCGGCCCTGGTATGCGCGCCGAGATCTACAGTATGCCGGTGGCAGACAGTGACGGTACAGTTTGCGTTGGCGTTATCCTGCATCATGAGCGCGGCCATTGGCTTGCCGACAATATTGCTGCGGCCGATCACTACGCAATTCTTGCCCGACGTTGTCACGCCGGATTCTTTGAGCAGCACCTGAATTCCCGCCGGCGTGCAAGGAATGAAGCCGTCGCGCTCGCCGATCAACATCTTTCCGACGTTAACCGGGTGAAATCCGTCGACATCCTTCGCCGGATCAATACGGCGGATCACGGTGTCGGGGTCGATGTGTTTCGGCAACGGCATTTGCACGAGAATCCCGTTGATTCGCGGATCCGCATTCAGCGCATCGACTCGACTCAGCAAGTCCGCCTGTGAAACGTCGGCAGGCAGCCGGAGATTGACGCTGTACATGCCGGCTTCTTCAGCCGCCTTTCCCTTGGACGTCGTGTAAACCACGCTGGCGGGATCGTCGCCCACGAGAACGACAGCCAGCCCTGGCCGGACTCCCCGGGCGATCAGCTTCTCCGCACGCTCGGCGACGTCGGCGCGAACTTTTTTTGCGATCGCGCGTCCGTCGATGAGGTCAGCGGGCAAAGTCCACAGCTCTCGTCTCCCTGATCAACACCACCTTGATCTGTCCTGGATACTGAAGCTCGGCCTCGATGCGGCGCGCGATCTCCTCAGTCAGCGACGCCATCCGCGGATCGTCGACTTCTTCCGGCGTGACGATGACGCGAATTTCGCGGCCGGCCTGAATCGCGAACACCTTTTCGATTCCGCGATAACTGGACGCGATTTTCTCGAGCCCCTCGAGTCGCTTGACGTAGGTCTCGAATGCTTCGCGGCGCGCCCCCGGCCGGGCGCCCGAGATGGCGTCCGCAGCCTGGACGAGGACCGAGACTTCCGTCTCGTGTGGGACATCGTCGTGGTGCGCGGCGATGCAGTTCACCACCAGCGGGTTCTCGCCGTAGCGTGTCGCGACTTCGACCCCAAGCTGCACGTGCGTTCCTTCGTGCTCGTGGGTAAGAACCTTCCCAACGTCGTGCAGCAGTGCGCCGCGGCGCGCCATGGTGACGTCGAGTCCCAGCTCCGCTGCCATGATGCCGGCCAGCCACGCGACTTCCTTGGAGTGGTTGAGGATGTTCTGGCCGTAACTCGTTCTCCAGCGCATGCGGCCAATCAGCTTCACCAGCTCGGGATGGAGTCCGTGCACCCCGCTTTCGTAAGCGGCTTGCTCGCCGGTCTCAACGATGGAGGTGTCGACTTCCTGTCTCGACTTGTTGACGACTTCTTCGATGCGGCCCGGATGGATACGACCGTCCGCAACGAGCTTCTCGAGCGAAAGCCGAGCGATCTCTCGTCGCACCGGGTCGAAGCATGAGACGACGACCGTGTCGGGCGTATCGTCGATGATCACGTCAACGCCGGTTGCCAGCTCAAAGGCGCGAATGTTCCGTCCTTCACGGCCGATGATGCGACCTTTCATCTCGTCATTGGGAAGCGAAACGGCGGACACGGTCGCTTCCACGCTTTGCTCAGCGGCGATTCTCTGGATGGCCAGCGCAATAATCTTCTTGGCCTCGCGCTCGGCGTTGCGCTTGGCAGTTTCGCGAATCTCGCGAATCTTGTTGGCCGCGTCGGCCTGCGCTTCTTCCTCCATTCGGTGCATCAGCTCGGCCTTTGCATCGCCTGCGGAAAGTCCGGCCAGCTGCTCGAGTCGACGCCGTTCCTCGCCAAGAAGCTTTTCGAGATCGAGCTGCTTCTGAGTGAGAGCCTTCTCCTGGCCAGTAAGAGCCTCGCCGCGGCGGGTGGTGTCCCGCTCGCGCTGTTCGAGAAGGTCGTACTTGCGGTTGAGTTGGCCTTCACGCTCGTCGGCCCTGCGCTCTTCGCGCTCTACTTCCTCGCGACGGCCACGAGCCTCGACTTCCCAATCCTCGCGGAGCTTGATCAGCTCTTCTTTGCCGCTGAGGACGGCTGTCTTGCGCATACTCTCCGCTTCGCGATTCGCCTCGGAGAGGATCTTTTTTGCGGTTTCTTCGGCCGTCGCCTGTGCCGCCTGCTGACGTTTCAGCTCGGCGTTACGGCCGCGCTTGCTGCCGATAATAAAAAAAACCGCACCGGCAATAACAAACACAAGTATGCCAGCTGCGGCTAATAGAGCTGTATTCGTCATATTCGATCTATGTTGGGCCCGCGGCACAGCCACAGGCGGCCCCTATCGCGCCGGAAAGTCGTCGCGTAGTTGGACCTAAGCTAATGTCGGTTTTGGATTTGGGCGAGAGTGGATGGCTACAGCCCGGGACTGGCGCACCCCCGCGGAGACGACCGGCTTCTAGTCCTTCCTCTTAGCCGGCGGCAACCAAGGCCGAATCTCGGAGCTCAGCCTCTTCATCGACCCTGCGAGATCCTCGCCCCCTTCTCGGGCATCGAACAGCTCGTCCGTGATGCTCAACGCCGCCAGGATGGCCGCCTTCTGTGTCTCGACGATGTTTCCGGCGCGCATCGTCTCGCGGATGACGCTGTCGACGTGCTCGGCGACCGCGCGGGTCCGCTCCGGACTCTGATCGCTCCGGATAGAGTACTCATCGCCGAGGATGGTGACACGAACCACGTTTTTCTTTGAGGTCAACGCGCGGCCGCTCCGTCGTGCTGTTGTCGGAGGAAGCGGACCCGGTCGATCATCTGCTGGGTTCGATCACGCGCGGTGGCGAGACGCTTCGTCAGACCCGCGTTCTCGCGCTCGAGGAATTGTACCCGCTCGGGCGACACGACTCCTTTCACTCCGGTCGACTCGAGCCCCTTGAGCCGCGCCTCGGCCTGAAGCGCGCGGCGGCGAAACGACGCAAGCTCGTCACCGAGATGCTTCACCAGCTGCTCGAGCTCCGCAAAAGCTGCCCTTTCAGGTCGTACGCTGTCTGACACCAAGGTCTCCTGCGAGTGCTTTGACGATCTTCTCCGTTCTTCCCTGCACTTCCTTGTCCTTTAGTGTGCGCTCACGATCGCGGAACGTCAACGCCCACGCCAGGCTACGTGATCCTTCCGGAATGCCCTGGCCGATGAACTCGTCGAACAGCGTCAGAGTCTCCAGCAGCTCACCTGCCTCGCGTCGTATCACCGCTTCGATCTCGGCTGCTGTGACACTTGTCGGAGCAATCAGAGCCAGATCCACCTGCGCTCGCGGTGTCGCGGGAATGGCCCGGTAAGTCTTGTGTCGTCCCTGCGACAATCCCGCGCTCTCGATGTTGATCTCGAGTCCGAACGCGGGCTTCGCCCAGATGGGCGCATCCAGGGTGAGACGACGCGCGGAGCCCACGTTGTTCCCGCTTGCCACGATGTCCCACAAAGTGTCGCCGCTTCCCGGGGTGAGAGTGATTTCCGCCTCTGGGAACGCAGCCATCGCCGTCCGCTCAGCAAGGAACTTGATGTCCCACTCGTCGTAGCTCGGTTGGATCGCCTTGGTGAAGTGGGTCGGCGCGCGTTGACCCATGACTAGCGCGGCAACGTGCATTTCTTCTCGTGGGAGTCCGGCTTTCTTTGGACCGGGCAGTGCTGTCTGGTCGCCACCGGCAAAAAAAGCAGTGCCAATCTCGAACAGTCGCACGTTGCCCTGCATGCGCGCGAGATTGTATTCCGCTCGCGCGATTAGCGTGGTGATGAGATCGCCGCGAAGATATGCCTCGTCCTCGGCGAGCGGATTGGTCACCCGTACGGTGCCACCTTTCTTCTCGCCCACGAACGGCATCGGGCGCACTTCATTGAGACCAGCGCCGACCAGTGTCTCCTGCAGGCGGCGTGTCACCGAGACCAGTGGCGCGTCTGGGACGGCGCTGGAGCGAAAAGGCCGCAGCTCCGACGAAAAGGTGTCGTAGCCGCGCAACCGCGCGACCTCTTCCGCCAGATCTACTTCGCCTTTCACATCGTGTCGCCAACTCGGCGGCGAGATCTTCAGAACATCCTTCGCCTCCGGCGCTATTCTGAATCCAACCAGCCGCAGATTTTTTTCGACTTCGGCGCTCTCCACCGGCTCTCCAAGCAGTCGGGCGACGCGCGGCAGTTTGAGAGATATCGGCTGCGGACGTTTTGGGAGCGGGTACAGATCGATGGGACTGCCCTGTGGAATTCCCCCAGCGACGGAAAGGATCAATCTCACGGCATAATCAACGAGGCCGGGTATCGCCTCGACATCGACGCCCCGCTCGAAGCGGTAGCTGGCATCGGTCGAAATTCCGAGCTTGCGTCTTGTCGCGCGGATTCGAGCCGGATTGAACGCGGCAACCTCGAGGAAGATGTCGGTGGTTTCCGCCGAGACTTCGCTTCCGCTCCCGCCGATCACGCCGGCGATCGCCTGCGCGCGCTCTGCATCACCAATCACCACTGTTCCAGGCGGCAACGTGCGATCAACTCCGTCCAGCGTTTTGATCAGCTCTTCGCCCCGGGTTTTTCGGACGACCACCGTAGCCCGCGCAAGCTTTTCCAGGTCGAACGCGTGCATCGGCTGACCAAATCCCTGGAGCATGTAGTTCGTGACATCCACGACGTTGTTGATGGATCGCGAGCCGACCGACTGCAGCCGCTGCACCAGCCAATCCGGACTCGGACCAATTCTCAGTCCGGTTATCACCGCTCCGGCGTACCGGACGCAGCCGTCGGTGTCTTCGAGCTTCACGGTGACATCGCCGACTTTGCCGGTTGTCGTCTTAACGGTGTGGGTGCGGACGACGAAAGCTTTCTCGTCGGCGATCTCTGGACGTGTGACGCTCCCCCCCGTAGCAGCCGCGATCTCACGCGCCAGACCTTCGTGTGAGAGCAGATCCGGACGATTGGGAAGGACGTCGATGACGAGGCGAGTATCGCCCACCGGCATGGCGTCGAGGAATTTGCTGCCGGGTTCAGCGGTGACTCTGAGTGCCATGATTCCTTCGTGATCCTGGCCGAGGCCCAGCTCTTTTGCCGAGCACAGCATCCCCTCCGACGTCTCACCGCGGATCTTCCGCTTCTCGATTTTCACTCCACCGGGGAGTACCGTGCCGACGGGCGCGAAGGGATAGAGCGTGTCTGCGGTAACGTTGGCGGCGCCGCAGACGACGTCGAGCAGAGCGCCGCCGCCGGCGTCCACTTTCGTAAGCCAGAGGTGGTCGGAGTTCGGATGCCGCTTCACCTCGACGACACGTCCGATCACGACGTCGCCGAGATCCTCACGAAAGGCGACGAGGTCATCTACCGTCGCACAGCGCGAGGTCAATAGATCGCGGAGCTCGGCTGGGCTCATATCGATCGGCACGAAAGCGCGCAGCCATTCGTAAGACGCGTTCATAACTAACGGACGCTCTCTAGCCGGCGCCGTTCGGCCACGGAAAGCGCATTAGGCGACCGAAGCTTCAAGGCCGCATTAAAAGCATTGGCTGGGCGCAGCTTCATCGTGCTATCTGGTAGAGGAATCTCACATCCGAATCGTAGAGAATCCGAATGTCGGGAATGTCGTAGCGCAGCATCGCGATCCGCGCCGGTCCCATACCGAATGCCCAGCCGGTGTAACGCTCGCTATCCAATCCCGCCGCGGTGAGGACGGACGGATGCACCATTCCCGAGCCCAGTATCTCCATCCATCCGGTGCCTTTGCAGCTGGGGCAGCCGGAGCCGTGACAGAGCTGACACTCGACGTCCATTTCCGCCGAGGGCTCGGTGAATGGGAAGTAGCTGGGACGAAACCGTGTTTTCGTCTTGCCAAAGAATCTGTTGGCGAAGTGCGTGAGCGTCGCCTTGAGGTCGACGAAGCTGACGCCCTCGTCAATCGCCAACCCTTCGATCTGCGCAAACATCGGCGCATGCGACGCGTCGAAGAAGTCGCGACGGTACGCGTTCCCCGGGCTGAGGATTCTGATCGGCGGCTTGTGCTTCTGCATCGTCCGGATCTGTACCGGCGAGGTGTGTGTCCTCAACAGCGCGTTGTCGCCGAGATAAAGCGTGTCATGCAGATCGAGCGCGGGGTGATCCGGTGGAAAGTTCAGCGCCGTGAAGTTGTACCATTCAGTCTCCGCCTCGGGCCCAAGCGCGATAGTGAATCCGAGCTCGCGGAAAATCTCTTCGATCTCTTCGATGACGAGCGTGACGGGATGCTTCGATCCGAGCCATTGGCGTCTGCCGGGCATGGTCAGATCGACTTTCTTGTGCGAGAAGCTGGCGGCCTCGATCTGGATTCGCCGTTCCTCGAGGCGCGTCTCGAGCTTTGCCTTGACGGCGTTGATCAGCGAGCCCGCTTCCCGCAGCTCGGTCGGCGCAAGCGAGGGCAGCTGCTTGAAAAGGTCGGGCAGCCGCCCGGACTTCCGTCCGAGAAGCGAAGTGCGCGCCTCTTCGAGCAGAGCGGCCGTCGTCGCCGCGTCGATCAGCTTCTCGCCGTCAGCGGCGAGTGTGGTGACAAGCTGCTGAAATTCCGAAAGCGTCACGAATCAGAGTTGAGGTGGATGGGAGAAAAGCAAAAGGACCCCACCGCGCTGGTTGGAGATTAGCGCCGGCAGGGTCCTTTTTGAATACTTGCGAAGACGTTACGCGGCGTCTAGAGCTGACTTCGCCTTCTCGGCGAGCGCGGTAAACGCTTCAGCATCATTGATCGCAATATCGGAGAGGACTTTCCGATCGATCTCGATCCCTGCTTTCTTGAGACCGTGCATGAACACGGAGTATGACATTCCATGTTGGTGGGCGCCCGCGTTGATGCGGATGATCCACAGCTTGCGGAAGTCACGCTTTTTGTTCTTGCGATCGCGATAAGCGTACTTCCAACCGCGCTCGACGTTCTCCTTGGCTGCTTACCAAAGCTTGCTCCGGGCGCCGAAGGCGCCACGAGCGGCCTTCATCACCTGCTTCTTGCGCTTCAGGCGCGCGACGTTCGATCTGACTCTTGGCATTGTCTTTTTCCTCTATGCCTGCAGCAGGCGCTTGATGTTCTTCGTTTCGCCTGGTGTCTGAATTGTCGTGCCCTGACGGAGACGACGCTTTCTCTTCGGCGACTTTTTGGTAAGAATGTGGCTCTTGAACGCTTTCATGCGTTTGACTTTCCCCGAGCCGGTGACTTTGAAACGCTTTCTCGCACCCTTGTGCGACTTCATCTTCGGCATTTCGAATTCCTTTATGTCTATCCGTGTCTGAAGACACGAGTGTGAATCTTCAAAAGTTCCCGCTTCCCTCTTCCCGCTTCCCGTCTACTTCGGCGCGAGAATCATGGTCATGAACTTCCCTTCGAACTTCGGATCGCTCTCGATCTTCGCCACGTCGGCGAGCTCCTGCGCAACCCGATTTACAACCTGACGTCCGAGCTCCGGGTGGGCGATCTGCCTGCCGCGGAACATCAGCGTCACTTTCACCTTGTTTCCTTCCTGAAGAAACTCGCGCGCGTGGCGGGTCTTGGTCATGAAGTCGTGCTCTTCGATTCCTGGCCGGTACTTCACTTCCTTCAGGTGAATGACGTGCTGCTTTTTCTTGGCCTGGCGAGCCATCTTGGCCTGCTCGAACTTGAACTTCCCGTAATCCATGATGCGGGCCACGGGCGGCCTCGCCAATGGTGCGACTTCCACCAGATCCAATCCCTGTTCGATCGCCGACGCCAGAGCGGTTTCGACATCCATGATCCCCAGCTGCGCGCCATCAGCTGCGATGACCCTGATCGGACTGATGCGGATCTGTTTGTTGACGCGTACGCGCTTTGTTGTGTCCTGAATACGAGCCCCGTCATTGGAAGAAAACAAAAACGCGGCCCCCTTTTTTGGAGTCCGCGCAAAGAGATGTCGCCCATTTTGGGGCGATCCCGTGGCATGAACTCCTGTAGCACACCTCAAACATCGGAGGGCCAGAGGGTGAGGCAGTCCGCCCGGACCACCCACTTATCGCATTGTGAGGACGTAAGATAGGCGACCCAGGTTACATCTGCAAGCGTTTGGATCGGCTTCCGGTGCTCTCGTTCGAACCCTAGATTCGCCGCATGCCGAAGAAACAAACGGGCGGAAAACCGCCGAAGCGGATTTCGATCGACGGAATCGGTGGCGTCTTCATCTCCTCAAACGATGCCAAAGCGCTGTCAAACTGGTACGCGCAGCACTTTGGTTTGACGCTCGAGACGTACGAGGACGGGAAAGTCTACGGCATGGAGTTCAAGCACCGCCGGCTCGGTGACTCCTCGAAGGTCGATTCGACCGTCTTCTCGATTTCGCAATCCAAAATCACACTTCCCGCGGAGCGACACGAGTTCGTCGTGAACTACCGCGTCCACGATCTCGCCGCGTTTCTCGAGCAGCTGAAGGCTGACGGAATCACGATCGACAAGACCGAGGATGCTGAGTACGGTCGCTTCGCGTGGATACGCGATCCTGAGGGGAACAAGATCGAGCTTTACCAACCTATTGAGTAGGAAAAGGCGTTCCGGTTCTTCGGGACTGCAACTGATTAACGGCAAGCCACCCGCTACCCGCTGAACGCTAAACGCCGTCAGACAGCTTGCAGCAGACAGCGACGGGCGTGCAGCGGGTAGCGGGTAGCCGGGATCCGAAAGTTTCTCGCTCTACCCAGCACTATCAACGAGCCGGTACGTTTTCCCATCATGCTCGACCCTGCCCCACGGAACCTTCGCGTCATGCTCAAAGATAAGAAGCCAGTTCTCATGGACAGCTTGCCGTAGAATCCGGCGCTTCGTCTCGAGAGTCACCAGCGGCTCGACATCGTACCCCATGATCCACGGCAGCGGCAGATGCGCATTGGTCGGCACGAGATCGCCAAGGTAGAACGCACGCTCGCCGGCTGACTCGATGAGAATGCTCTGGTGGAACGGCGTGTGGCCCGGCGTCGCTATGACACGAATGCCCTTCACGACCTCTTTCTCGCGCGACACGAATTCCACTTTCCCCGCTGCCTCGATCGGGGTGTAGTTGCGATCGAAGTAGCTCGCCGCCGTCCGTTCATTGGGGTGTGTGGCGTACTCGTATTCACCGCGCTTGATGATGTAGGTCGCGTTGGGGAAGCTGATCTCGACCGAGCCGTTCGCGCCCAGGCGCGTATTTCCGCCAGCGTGATCGAAGTGAAGGTGGGTGTTTATCACAAGAACGATATCGGACGGCCGCACTCCAATCTGAGCGAGACCGTCCTCGAGCATCGTCAGGCGATTTCCGCCCTGGTTCTCGATTCCGTAAATGTCCTTGAACTTTTCGTTTTCCTTGTTCCCCGCCCCCGTATCGACGAGGATTGGCCCCGAGGGATGCTCGATCAGCAGACACCGCATCCCCAGCTGGATGCGGTTGCGCTCATCAGCAGCGATGCGTTTTTCCCAGAGCGGTTTGGGGACGACGCCGAACATCGCGCCGCCATCCAGCTTCTGCCCGCCCGCCTGGATGGCGTGAATGGTGAGAGCGCCGACCTTGAGGCGCTCCACGAGTGGAGTGGGCGCGGTCACGCCGTCGTGTCGCGCGTGACCGGCATCGGCAGACCCGAGTGTCGCCGCTTTTTTCTGCGACCTGGCGGCGCGCGCAACAGCGACTGAAGCTCGCCCCAGGTGCTGCACCCGCGGTCGGAAAGATCAGCAATCATTCGAACCAGGCACTTCGCGGTCGCGAGAGCATCGCCACCCGCGCGGTGGCGGTTCTGAATCTCGACGCCATAGTACCGCGCGACGTAGTCGAGCGAGCGTCGCGGGAGTTGCGGCAAAACCTTCCGCGCCATTTTCACCGTGCACAGCCGGCGTCCACGCAGCTGGTGTCCGGTGGACCTTGAAATCTCATTACTGACGAAGCGCCAGTCGAAAGTCGCGTTGTGCGCGACGAAAACATTGCCTTCCAACACCCGCATTACTTCTGGTGCTACACGGTCGAACGTCGGCGCGTTCTTGACCATGTCCCACGTGATGTTGGTAAGTCGCGTCACAAAGGGCGGAATGGACCGCTGCGGATTGATCAGCGTCTCAAAAACCTCGGCGATCTCGCCGTTCCTGACGACGACAGCGGCAATTTCGGTGATACGGTCGTAGGTCATCGATTGACCGCCAGTCGTCTCCGTATCGACCACCACGTAGGAAAGCCGATGCAGCGCGTCGGAGTGGGAGTCTGCTTTTCGTGACGATCGAGCCTGATACGGCTCGGCGGTTTTTTCGACCAACATCCAGCGACCGTCGGCAGTCCGTCCGAACTGCGGCCTTCCGCTGAACATCGCCTGGGCCATATGCTCGGCAACAATCCGCGGCGCTCCGGGCAGGCTGCAGATATGACCGATCAGATCGACGACGTCTGCGGGTCCCGTCGAGAGAAACTGCTGCGCGCGTGTCGTCAATAGAGTGTCTTCCGGTTCGGAGTACACTCCGCGACTCAGTTCCATGGATCGTCCCGGGTAATGGGACATGTCATGCAATGTGGCCCGCCGCCGCCGCGCACAAGCTCCCCGCCTTCGAAGGTTATGGCGGCTCTCTGATCTTTCCCGATCTCAGTCTGGTCCGACAGGAAATCCACGGCGCGTATCATTGTGAAGCCGGCCTTTTCCAGTTCTCTCAAAGTCGTCTCGTTCCTCGCGTACGAAGTCACTACTCCCGGCCTCAGCGCGGTGAAGTTGCAGCCCGAAGCCCACTGCTCGCGGTCCTGCGCAATCCTCCGCGATCCACCGCAGAGGAGCGGCTCCATTGGCAGCCCGCACTGCCTGAGAGCAGCGAACAAATCGGGCTGCTCTTTCATGTGGCTGTCGCCCTTTCGCCAATGAAGTATCGGCAGCCGGTAAGGGCCGATGAAGTGCGGCGGATAGATGACGCATAGATCTCGATCCACCTGGGTGAAGATCATGTCGAGATGAATCGCGGTCGTCTCCTGCGGCATGACCACCACGATCAGGTTCGTCACTTCTGTCTGCTCGAAGACGAGCTTAGCGAGGCCGTCGATACCCGCTGGGCTCGAGCGCTCGCTGAAGCCAATCAGAAGCACATCCTCACGAAGCGGATGAACGTCGCCGCCTTCGAGCGTGTGATTGCTCCGTCGCTCGGCCGAGCCGTCGTAGAGAATGCCCTTGTTCGCCAGCTTGGGATGAGAGGTGAAGAGCGCTTTCATGATCAGCTCTTCCGTCCAGCGCGCGTGGAAGCGCATCGAGCCAATCATCATGTTCTGATTTATCGCCATCGCCGAATCGCGGGTGAAGAAGGCGTTTGGGAGCGGCGGAAGCGAGTAACTGTACTCGTTGAGGGTACGCGACAGAGGTCCAGGCTCTTCCTCCTTTCCCTCGATCAGCAGATTGACGACGGCTGCAGGAGGCAGCGCACGAAGCTCAGAGGCAAGCGGCTGCGACGGCACTACATCCAGGGTCTCACGAATAATCAGTTCGCGAACCGCGGAGTCCTCGAGGACTTCAGTCAGGAGGTCGCGGACGTGCAGTACTTCGCAGAACCGCTCGAGGACCTGGACGAAGCATCGATGCTCGCGCTTGGCCAGCTCAGCGTCGACGATGTCGTCATAAAGGAAATCGGCTCTGGTGCTCGGCGTGACGGCGAGCAACTCGTTGCCGGGACTGTGCACCAGGACCGTGCGCAGGGCTCCGATTTCGGACGTAACGTGGACTGGCATCCATAGAAGATATCCCGAAACACCCCCGCAAAGGAGGGAAAAGCAGCTCAGCGGGAGCCTCTTTTCTTGCCCGGTCGCAGGGAATCGTCTTAGTTTGTGAATTACTTCACAAGCAGTGTTTTGAAGCGGATAGCCGAATCAACTGTCAGGCGCCTTTCCCTTTATCTGAGTTTCCTCGAGGGGACCGAGCGTCAGGGACTCAAGACCATATCGAGCGACGATCTCGCGCATCTTGGTGGGACTACATCCGCTCAGGTTCGTAAGGATCTCTCGCTATTCGGATCCTTCGGGAAGCGGGGTCTCGGCTACTCGGTGCCCGAGCTATCGGAGAAACTCCGCGAGATACTTGGTCTCGGCAAACAGTGGCGGGTATGTATCATCGGCGCGGGCAAGATCGGCGCTGCGCTGGCGCGTTATCGTGGGTTCGCCGAGCGAGGTTTTGTAGTGACAGCGGTCTACGACAGCGATGAAGCAAAGATCGGAAAGCGGTGGGAATCGCTCACGGTCCGTTCGGTGGCCGACCTGGAGAAGGACGCGTCGAAACAGGACTTCGACATCGCCGTCGTGGCGACGCCCGCGGAGAGCACGCCCGCGGTAGTGAAGCAGGTCGTGCGAGCGGGGATCAAGGCGATTCTGAACTTCGCGCCGATTCAGTTGTCGGTCCCGCCCGATGTAACGGTCAGGACGGTGAACATGGCCATGGAACTCGAAGGGCTGTCGTTTGCTTTATCGAATCGTGGAGAGTGATTCAGCTGCGGACCGTGTCGCACGCAGCTCACTTCGCAGTTCGCGACAACAACTCGAACAGGCCGGCGAACTGATCGGGGGTCACGACCTCCGGCCGCGCGCTGGCATCGATCCCCGCTTTCTCGAGAACAGCTCCTGCCTCGGCAGCGGATAGACCTCGAACAGATCGGATCACCCGCACCATTTGCTTGCGGCGCAGCCCGAACGCGGCTTGAACGAACGTCCGGAACGGCTCGAGAGATTCGAGTGGGACGGTGAACGCCGGCAAGGGAGTGAGTCGAACCACCGCTGATTCGACTTTCGGTGGCGGGCTGAACGCGCTCGCCGGAACGGCGAGAACCTGCTCTACGGCTGCAACCACAGCGACGTTGATCGTCAGCGCGCCGTAATCCTCGTCCCCCGCCTTCGCCGCCATTCGCGCGGCGACTTCACGCTGCACGAGAAATACCGATCGCCGAGGAATTGGCGGCTCGAGCGCTTTGAAAATGATCGGCGTGGTGATGTTGTAAGGCACGTTACCGATGAGCAGGTAATCATCGCCGACAAGTGGCGTGAGATCAGTTTCCAGAAAATCTCCTTCGACGATCTCGACGTTGGACCCGCCCGCGTACCTGTCCCGCAAATTCGACGCGAGGGCCCTGTCGATTTCCACCGCGACGAGTTTCCCGCTCCGCTCCGCCAGAATCTGGGTCAGCGAACCGCGCCCGGGGCCGATCTCGACGACGGTGTCGCCCGACGTCGGCGCGAGGGCGTCGACGATGGCGGTAAGAATGTTTTTGTCGGAGAGGAAGTGCTGGCCAAACTTCTTGAGGACCGGCGGCTGTCGCTCACGCCTGCGAGGCGTGCCAGCCACGTTCAGCTCCTGACCACCACTAGTGTGAGGTCGTCGCGCAGCGTCACTGCTCGGGTGTGAACGTCCAGCATCTTGAAAACCCGATTGACGATGACGCCCGTCTCGTTGTCGCGGTTTTCCTTTATCAGCTCGAGCACGCGCTCTTCGCCGAGGCGTTCGTCCCGGACATTTCGCGCATCACTGATTCCATCGGTGAACAGGACCAGCAGGTCCTT
Source organism: Gemmatimonadaceae bacterium (assembly GCA_045803585.1). Taxonomy (GTDB): domain Bacteria; phylum Gemmatimonadota; class Gemmatimonadetes; order Gemmatimonadales; family Gemmatimonadaceae; genus UBA4720. Next base: position 24,639 of record JBJMOT010000026.1, on the reverse strand, counting down.
CTGCTTCACCCATGTCAAGGACGCGGTGTTCGGCACATCGTCGACCATTCCGAGTGGCGGGTTGACGGCGGAGAGGCGAGTGACAGTACCTTCCTGGCTGATCACGAACGCGTGCGGATGCCCGGTATTGGCGTAGCTCAGTTTCTGCTGATCGGGATCGACGACGCCATAGAAAATGGAGATGAACATCTCCGTCGTCTCCAGCTCCTCTCGCAGCGACTTGAGCAGCGCGCCGAGCATCTCGCCGGGGTTGACGAAGTTCTGCGCGTGGATCGCGGAAGCGCTCATCGCCAGCGCCATGATGAGCGCCGCTCGATAGCCGTGCCCGGAAACGTCGCCAATCATGACGCCGGTTTTTCGATCGCGCAGCTTGAACAGCTGGTAGAAATCGCCGCCAACGCTTTCAGCGGGAACCACTCGCGCGGTCACTTCAGCTTCGGGCGCGACGCCGTCTGTCGAAGGCAGCAGCTTCATCTGCAGGTCGTGCGCGAGACTCATCTCCTGCAATAGTCGCTGGCGATCGAGCGACGCGCTGACGAGCCGAGCGTTCTGAATGGCAGTACCGATCTGCGTAGCGATGGCGGTGACGAGCTTCTGATCTCCGGCGGTGAAAGGCTGGCGTGACCGGCGATCGGCGAGATTCACCACCCCCAGCGGCTGGCCACCGCTCGGCGTCGTCCACATGATCGGAACGGAAAGCATTTCGCCACGACCGTATGGCGACTCTGTTCCGAAGGTGACTCCCTTCCCGACGACGATGAGCGGGTGCTGGGTGCGGAACACGCGCGCCGACACGCTGCTCGCATCGTCGGCGCTGATCGGCAGGATCTTCTCCTTCGGTACTCCGAGCGCGGCGACCGCCTGCAGCGTGTTGGTTCGCGCGTCGTGGACGAGAATCGATGCGACCCGCGCGCCGACCGTTTCCGATATCTCGGTAAGAATCGTTGACGCGGCGTCTTCGAGCGTGACGGTACGCCCGAGAATCTCGCCAATCGTGTAGAGGAGATTGATCTCCTCATAGCGCTCCGCGAGCTCGGTCGCGGCGTGCTCTACCTCGAGCGCGGCCTGGGTGAACTGCGACACCACCGGCATCAGCAGCTTGATGTGCCGCTCTTCGGGCGAGAACGACGGATCGCACGGGCCGACCGTCAGCCAGATCTTCTTTACCGAGGGAACCCGAGTGACGAGCTGGGTTCCGAAATTGGTGGGTATCGACTGGCCAGGCTCGTCGGGCAGCAGGTCGGGCATCTGAACCTTGGGGCTCGAACGGGCGATGATGGTGGGCGCCGAACGCCCATCCCCACTTCCCCAAACGGCAGCCTCGCAGTGCGTTCCTTCACGGAACGCGATGAGGACTGCTTCCAGCTCTTTCACGGCCGGTGCAACGTCAGGCGGACGACGTTGCCCTGATTGCGGAAGCTCTCGACGCGATCCATCAGCTGTCGCATCAGGAAAAGCCCACGGCCTTCCTCCCGAGTAAGGTTCTCGTCGGTCGTGCAGTCAACCGTGCACTTGTCGAGATCGAAGCCGGGGCCTTCGTCCACTACCTCGAAGACAAGATCGGTGTCGCTGATGATCGCGCGCACCCGGACCTGCTTGCCGCCGTTCGCGCCGTTGCCGCGCAGAATGGCGTTGGCCAGCGCCTCGGTGAGGGCGACTGGGACGTTCAGCGAGCATTTGCTGGGTGAGAGTTTGAGCTCGCGGCAGCGCTGCCTCGCGAGCTCGACCACTCCTTCTATGTACTCAACGTCGCTGGGGATTTGCAGATCGAACGCGACGCGGGATTCCGCCATTAAAAGCTCTCTAGCGCGCGCTCCCGTGTGTCGGAGATTTGGAAGAGGGTGTCGAGCTTCGTCAACTCGAACAGCGTCTGGAGATCATCGTTTAGGTTGGCCAGACGCAACTCGCCGCCCTGCTCCCGAATCTTCTTCGACAACGAAACGAGCACGCCAAGCCCGGAGCTATCGATGTAGCCCGTCTGACTGAAATCGATCAGGAATTTCTTTTCACCCTTTTCGAGCTCGTCGAGGACTTTCTGCTTCAACTCCTGGCGATTTCCGACAATAAGCTGACCTTCGACATCTACCACAACGACATCTCCCTGTTTCTTGATCGAGAAACTCATTCAGGTGTTCTCCAGTGTTGTTCTGACTGCTAAGACGCGCGGATCTCTGCTCGCCCGGCCGATTGCAGCACTGCAATTGCGGCCACGTTAATAATGTCCTCCCGGTCGGCGCCGCGCGAGAGATCGGCGACGGGATGCGCGAAGCCCTGAAGAATCGGACCGAACGCCCGCGCGCCACCTACGCGCTGCACCAGTTTGTACGAGATGTTTCCCGCGTCTAGCGATGGAAACACCAAAACGTTGGCTCTTCCGGCTACCGGACTGGAAGGTGATTTCCGGGCGGCAACCGTCGGCGCCAGCGCGGCATCACCTTGCAATTCTCCGTCCACGACGAAGTCGGGGCCACGGTCTCTGATAATCGCCATCGCCTCACGAACGGTGTCGACACTGACTCCCCTGGCGCTGCCATGTGTGCTGAATGAAAGCAGGGCTACGCGCGGCTCGTCGCCGACGATTCGCCGCCGGTCTTCCGCAGCGGCGAGTGCGATGTCTGCGAGATTTTCCGCTGTGGGATACGGGATCACGGCGCAATCGGTAAAGGTGAGGACCTCATCGGTTTCGGTTGCCGCGCTAAGCACCATGTAGAAGGCGCTGGACGCCACCCTCACCGTTGGACCGAGCCCGACGTTTCGCAGCGCACTACGCAGCACTTCGGCTGTGGTATAAACCGCCCCGGCCACGCAGGCGTCGGCCTCACCGCGAGCGACCATGCGGTGCGCGTACTCGAGGGCGGAATCGTCACCGCTGTGGATCGAATGGAAGCCCGCATTGCCGGCTTCGTCGGCGAGTCGAGCGTTGTCCGTGATCAGAATCGGGATCGCCATCCCACTGCTATCGATTTCCCGGGCGGCGGCCAGAACGCGCTCGTCGGCGCTCTCCGGAAAAACGATTCGCCGCTTCAGCTCCGCCGCCTGCTGGCGGATTCGATCAACGAACGTCACGGCTAGCTGTGCCCCGGAACTTGTCGGCGAGTGCTTTGGCGATCGCGGGATGGACGAGACCGTCGAGATTTCCGTGATGCTGCGCGACTTCCCGCACCACGCTGGAGCTGATGTAGGTAGTCTCGACCGACGGCACCATAAAAATAGTCTCAAAGCTCTGGGACATGTGGCGATTCATGAGGGCCATCTGAAACTCGTACTCGAAATCGCTGACCGCTCTCAAGCCGCGGATGTTGAATTTTGCACCCACCTTCTGCGCGTAGTCCACGAGAAGACCTTCGAACTGAGTAACCTCGACGCATCGATTGTCGAGGGTAGCCGCGCGGATGAGCGCGACTCTCTCATCGATGGTAAAAAGCGCCTTTTTCGAAGAATTCACAGCGACGGCGACTACCAGGTGATCCACGAATTCGCAGCTGCGGCGGATCAAGTCCTCGTGTCCGCGCGTTATGGGATCGAAGCTTCCTGCATAGATGGCTGTCGTTGCCACGTCACCCCTCGCTGCGGTAGAAGGTAATTGCCGTCGATCCGTACTTACGGGTGTCGCCGGTGGCGGGCATCTCCACCTTTGCTTCGTGCTCGACACTCAGGACTCTGCTGAACGGCGTCGCCATCCAGCGTTCGACCAGCCGAGCGGCGTCGCCGCTGCTATAAGGTGGATCAGCGAAGACTACATCGTAAGAAACGGCTGCCAGACCCTCGGCGAACGCGAGTGCCGACCGGCGATGGATCTTCGCCAGATCGCCGGCCCCCAAAGCGGCAATGTTTTCTTCGAGCGCGCGCAGACTCTTCGGATTTTTCTCCACGAAATCAGCCGAGCTTGCCCCACGTGAGAGCGCCTCGAGCCCCAGCGCGCCGGAGCCGGCATAGAGATCGAGCACCCGAGCCTGGGGAAGGTCGAGCTGGAGTATGCTCATCCACGCCTCACGCACACGATCGAGCGTGGGCCTGACCAAAGAGCCGGGGGGTGCGGTGATTCTGCGACCACGCCATCGGCCGGCGACTATACGCACGGCAGTGCGTCGACTACCGAGCAGTCATTCGACGGATCAGCGTGCACTCCGATCAATGGGAGAGACAGATGTCGGCGATCTTCGCCTGGAGATAACTCTCGCCGCGGTAGTCGTCACGCTCCAATCGAAAGGCGATGTCCACCTTGGTGCCGGGCTGAAACTCGGAGGCCCGGGCGGCGAGATTCCAGCCAAGCGCGTCCAGCGATCCGGTGCCGGTGTCCAGGACGAGTTTGAGCCCATGCTCACCAACGACTCGCGGTGGCCGGGCGATGGTGACGTTCCGGGTAAGCAGCACCGGCGTCGGGTTTCCAATCCCGAACGGCTCGAAATGGCGGAACAGCGATTCGATGCGTCCGTCGAGGCCGTCGATGCTCACTTCGAGATCGACACGAATCTCCGGGACGAGATCGGCCGGGGTCAGCAACGAGCGCGCGACTTCGTTGAAGCGCGCTGCGAAATCCGCCACCTTGTCGCGAGCGATAGTGACGCCCGCCGCAGCACGGTGACCGCCGTAACGAATCAGGTGCTCACGCGATTTGCCAAGGGCGCCGTGCAAATCGAACTTTGGTATCGAACGCCCGGAACCCTTGCCCTGTTCTCCTGAGAGCGCGATCAGCACCGTCGGCCGGCCGAACTCTTCCACGAGCCGCGACGCGACGATTCCGACCACGCCGGGATGCCAGGCCTCATCGGCGAGAACGATCGAGTACTGCTCTTCGAGATTCATAGCGAGGACACGTTCGCGCGCCTGTTCGAGCGTGGCGCGATCGATTTCCTGACGCCGGTGATTCAGCTCCTCGAGCTCGCGCGCGATCACGTTGGCTTCGTGCTCGTCGTCAGTTAACAACAGCTGGACACCGCGAATGGCGTGGCCCAACCTGCCCGCTGCATTCAGCCGCGGCGCGAGAATGAATCCGATTCTACCCGCGGTGAGCTCTCTGCCGTCGAGACCTGACGCTCTCAGCAATGCTCGCATTCCAATGTTGCGCGTCTCGGCGAGCATCTTCAAACCGTACCGCACGAAGACACGATTCTCCCCGCGCAGCGGCGCTACATCCGCTACGGTGGCCAGCGCGACGAGGTCGAGCATCGCCCAGATGAAATTCTCGTTGGCGCCGAGCTCTTTGGCGAGGGCCATTGCGAGCTTGAACGTCACGCCGACAGCGGCAAGATCCTTATCCGGATATCCGCAACCATTGCGCTTCGGGTTGAGGACAGCGATGCAGTCCGGCAGCTCGCCACTCGGAAGGTGATGATCGGTGACGATTACATCGACACCCACCTTGCAAAGCCGCGCGATTGGTGCAACCGCACCGGTTCCACAATCGCAGGTGACGACGACTTTCGCGCCGGCAGCCAGGGCAGCGTCGACGCCGGCATCGCTCAGGTCGTAGCCATCCTCGATACGCCGCGGAATGAACGGCGTTGCCTGGCCGCCGAGCCACCGAATTGTCCGAGTGAGAAGGGTCGTCGAAGAGATTCCGTCGACGTCGTAATCGCCGTGAATGAAAACGAGCTCCTTGTCACGCACCGCACGCGCCAGTCGCGCCACGGCTTTGTCCATCGACAGGAACTGCAGCGGATCGTGCAACCGATCGAGTTTGGGACGCAGAAACTGCTTCGCTTCGTCGGCGGTGACATACCCGCGAATCAACAACAGTCTGCAGACGATGTCGGGCAGCGACAGCGCCTCCATCAGCGCGCGCACAGCTTCTTCGTCGGGAGCCTTTGGGAGTATCCAGCGGGCAGCCGGAGCCGGCCGCTCCGAGGCGATTGTGGTCACCGTCTCAAGTTAGGAGGGTGCCCGGAAGCGCTCAACCTTCGGCGTAAAGCAAAACTCCGCACGCCTCACAGATTTCTATCTGCCCGCTCGCCGTCATCATGTTCCGACGCTGAAGCGGTACAGCTGTGTCGCAGTTCCCGCACGAGCCGCCCCTCAACGGATAGAGCGCCTGGGATCTTTTGCCTCTGATGCGATCGTATTTGCTGAGCATCGGACGTGAGACTGAAACGGCCCTTCCCTGCCGATCGCGCATCGCCTCATCGAGCTGCGACTGAAGCTCCGCCCTTTGCGCTTCGATCTCGGGCCGCGCGGCCTGCTGCTCCTGCTCGAGTGTCGCAATCGCCTGCTTTGAAGTACTGACGACGGCATTCATTTCGTTGATGCGCCGTCCGAGTATCGCAATCTCACTCTCGTCTTCAGCCATCAGACGGCGCGTCGCTTCGACCTGGGCGGTCGCAGCTGTTGCCTCACGGAGCCGCTTGACATCCTCGAGCTGATGGAGGTTTCGCTCCTGCATCGTCTTGTGCTGCGACAGACGCGATTGCAGCTCGCGCTGTTTCTTTTCCTCAGCCTGAACCGCGGCCTGGGCACGAGAGAGCGCGGCGGCCGCCTGTTCCTTCTTCCTGTCGAACTCTGCCAACTGTGGATCCAGAGACCTTATCTGACTTTCGATCTCGCGAATCTTCAGGTCGTCCTTCTGTAACGCGAGCAACGCTTCAACTTCCTGTTGCATCCGCCCTCCAGGTAGTCACCGTAATTTGAACCTGTTTTCCCGGCATCCATCCTCCTTGTAGATCATCGCGCACTTGTCGGTCTGAACTTCTTGAAGTATTTGCGGCCTGTCGCGTTGAGCTCTTTCCGGATCGCGTCTTTCTCGGCGATAAGCTTGTCCTTCTCCGCGCCTTCGACGAGCGGGATGACTCTATCCAGCTCGGCGGCACGCTGATCGAGGTCGCGCGCCCTCAGTGTGGAAAAGCTATCGTTGATGGTGCGCTCGAGATCCAGGTGGATCGACCCCTCCGCCAGCATCGCTTCGACGGTCTCTATCGTCTCCTCATCAAGATTCGCAGTGACCTCTTCGATTGTTGAGTCGGCTCCGGCGGCGATCAGCGCACGATAAATCGCCCGGTACTGTGGATCGCGGAAGGTCTTCGCGGCGAGTTTCTCGGCGATCTGCTCGACGCGAGAGCGGTTGAAGAGCATCGCGCGCACCAGCTCGCGCTCCGCTGACGCGCCACGTTCGCCGTGTTGGGCACGACGATCGCCGCGTCGGACTTTGGCGGCGGGCGAAATTCTTGGGGCGGGCGGCTGCGCATCCTCAACCGGAGGCGTCGGCCTTCCTTTCAGCTCTCGCTCCAGAACTTCGCGGGCGACACCGCTTACTTCGCTAGCCCTGGCGATGTACAAGTCGCGCATGATCGCGTCAGATGCCGCTCTCACCGTCGGCAAGAGCCTGTCGAGAGCGCGTCGCTTTTTCTGGAGCTCGGCGAACATGCCTGCGCGCTCGAGAAGCTGGATCTTCCGATCGAAGACATCGATTGCATCACGGAGTCGTGCCGACAGCGCCGGCGCGCCGTTCTTCTTGACGAAGGTGTCAGGGTCGTCGCCTTCGGGTAGCGTGACGACGCGCACTGCGGCGCCCTGACGCAGGAGCTCGTCCCCGGATCTAAACGTTGCCTGCAATCCGGGCCGATCGCTGTCATAGAGAAGAAAGACGTTCTTCGTCAGCTTACGCAGCGCCGCAGACTGCCACTCGGTGAGGGCAGTACCCATCGGGGCAACGACAGTCGTAACTCCCGCCGTCATCAGACGCACGACATCAAAGTAGCCTTCTACGACCAGCACGTGGTCTTCGCGCCTGATGTCGTTCTTGGCCCAGTTCAGACCATAGAGTGTCTTACCCTTGGAGAACACTCCCGACTCCGGCGAGTTCAGATACTTCGGCTCGCCCGGGCCGAGCAGACGTCCACCAAATCCGATGTTGCGACCCATCGAGTCGAGGATCGGAAACATCAAGCGGCCACGAAACCGAGGCCTGGGCTCGCTTTGATCTTCGCCCTGAACGAGGAGCCCGGCATTGGCGAGACGCGCTTCGTCGAAGCCAAGGGTCGCCATGTAGTTCCGGAGCAATCCGATCTCGCGAGGAGCGAAGCCGATCCCAAACTGATCGGCCACCTCGCGGGAGATGTCACGCTGGGCCAGATAATCGCGCGCATTCGCGCCGAGTGGATCGTCCCAGAGGATTTTCTGGAAGTACGCAGCAGCGGTGGCGTTTACCTCCCAAAGTGGCTCGCGCGGATCGGGTCCTTCGCGACGGGAATCCACCTCCCGGACTTCGATGCCCGATTTTTCGCCAACCATCTTCACGGCGGCCGGCCATTCCATTCCGAGCCGCTTCTGGAGAAAACGAAATACGTCACCGCCCTCGTGGCAGACGAAGCAGTAATACATCCTCTTTCGGGGCGAGACCGAGAAATTGCGATGGGTTCCCTGATGAAAAGGACATGGCCCGCGAAAGTCGGTTCCGGCGCGCTTGAGGTTCACGTACTCGCCGACTATCTGCACGATGTCGGCGGCATCACGAACCTGGTCGACGACTTCGTCCGGAATCACTTGAGCTCAACGACGGTCACGCCCGCGCCGCCCTCGTTCCAGGCTCCGAGGCGGAAATTCGTCACGCGAGATTCCTTGCGGAGCATCTCCGTCACCCGCTCGCGAAGTGCGCCAGTGCCTTTCCCATGAATGATTCTAAGAGTCTTGAGATCGGCGCGCACCGCAGCATCGACGGCATGCATGACGATGTCCTCGATTTCGCCAGCGCGCATCCCGCGCAAATCGATCTCGCTGGGGGCGTGGACCTCGGGGAGGTCGCCCCGAATCGCCACCGACACTTCCGGCGTGGCCGCCTCGGCGCTCGAGATGCGCAGCGAGGTGCGCGGCACGGCGAGCTTCATGACGCCGACCGCCACGACGGCTTCGCCATCCCTTACCTCCACCACTTTCCCGATGCGACCACCCAGAGTTCCGACCTCCACTACATCGCCGATGTTGACCTCGGTGTTGTCCGGCCCTTCGCCGCGGGTCGCGGGCTCCTGCGCGATTCGGTCGAGCTCGCGTCCCTGCGCCGCGGCGAGCCCCTCGACGCGCTTCCGAGCTTCACGCGCTGCTTCCTCGCCCTGTTCGGACGCGGCTTTGAGCTCACGGATGGTTCGCTCGACTTCGGCGCGTGCTTCGAGAAGATACTGCCTCGCCTCGCTTCGTGAAGCGCGCTCGATTTCCCGCTCGCGCTCACGGACGTTTCGCTCGCGTTCCGCTACTCGCCGAGCCCTGTCTTTCGCGTCGCGCGCGATCTCGCCCGTTTCGCGCTCGATCGCCGAAAGCTCCTTCTCCCTTGCCTCGAGCTCGGCGAGGAGCGCAGTAACCCGACGCTCGTCGCCTGGGATGCGTTCCTCTGCTCGCGTGAGAACCTCGGCGGGTAGATGGAGCCGGCGGGCGATGCTGATGCCGTACGATCTCCCCGGAATTCCCTTGGTCAGGAGATAGGTAGGAGCCAATGCTACCGGATCGAATTGGAGCGAGGCGTTCACCACGCCTTCGACTTCCGTCGCGAGCTCTTTCAGTGCGCCGAGGTGGGTGGTGGCGATCGAGAGAGTTCCGCGCGTGGTGAGAGCTTCGAGAATCGCCGCGCCAAGGGCGGCGCCCTCGATGGGATCGGTGCCCGAACCGAGCTCGTCGATCAACACCAGCGAATGGTTAGTCGCCGATGACAAGACTTCCGCCAGATTCTTGAGGTGAGCGCTGAAAGTCGAGAGGCTGGCGAGAATCGACTGTTCGTCGCCGACATCAGCGTAGATGTCGTCGAAGATGGCGATCCGAGAACCCGCGGCGACCGGCGCGGGGATTCCCGACTGAACGAGCGTCGAAAAAAGCCCGAGTGCCTTGAGGAGCACCGTTTTGCCACCGGTGTTCGGACCCGAGATGAGAAGAGTCCTCTCTCCGGGAGCCATCGACAGGTCGAATGGGACGACTTCGATTCCCTGTGCGGTGAGTAACGGGTGCCGCCCCTGAACGATCTTGAAGCCGTCGGTCGAGTCCGAGAGATCAGCGGGGGCGCAGCGGAATTCGATCGCGAAGCGAGCGCGCGCAACCAGCGAATCCAGAGTTGTCAGCGAATCAAGGGAGCCTGCGAGCGCCTCGCGATGTGGACGCAGCTTGTCGGTAAGATCGGCCAGAATGCGATCGATCTCTTCGACCTCTTCGATCTGGAGCTCCCGGATCCGATTGCCCGCTTCGACTGCCGCCGGCGGCTCGACGAAAAGCGTTCCGCCGGTCGCCGATGCGTCGTGGACGATACCACCGACGGCGCCGTGCGCCTCGCGTCGAACCGGAATCACGTAGCGACCGTTGCGCACCGTCACAGACATGTCGGCGACACGCTGGTGTGGCTCGAGCTTCGACATCGCCCGTTCCAGCAGTCTGATCAACTCGCCCTGCGATCCTTTGAGCTCGCGGCGAATTTTTCTCAGGGCCCCCGACGCGTCGTCGCGAATCTGACCATCTTCGTCGATTGCTCGCTCGACCAGCTCCTCGATCGCGCGGTTCACGAACAACAGCTCGATCTGCCGCGAGAGAACGGCTGTCACCACCGGCGATGCCCGGCCGCGCAGAGATTCACGCGTGAGCCGCGAGGTGCGCAAAAGTGAGCCGAGGATCAGAAGATCCGGCGCGGCGAGCGTCGATCTTTCTACGCGTAGACGGGTCAGCGCCGACCGCGCGTCGGGAACGCCATCCAACTGCCAGGGCTCGTCCGCCGAGAGCAACGAGCGAACCGCAGCCACGCGCGCGTGCTCGCGCTCGATCTCATCGCGATCCGTTATCGGGCGAAGCTCGCGCACCCGCTCTGCACCAAGCGCCGAGGTAGCGCGCTCTGAGATCAGAGCGAGCGTGCGTGGAAATTCGATGACATTCAGGGCGTGTGAATTCAACTAGCGGGACCTCTCGACGCCAATTAATGCGATACCACCGGCGAAGCTACACCCGAACGACAAAACCCGAGCTTGCGATTGAAATCGCCAGCCCGGGCTTGTGATTCCGTCGAAGGGTTTCACCCCTGCTTGCCTAGCTCCTCTCGGGCAATCGCGTTGATCGTGCTACCATCTGCCCGACCTTTAAACTGGGGAAGAACTTTTCCCATCACCGCTCCGATCTGCGTCGCGCCGCCTGCGATTGCAGCTTTCACTGCCGCGCGAAGCTCATCATCACTCACCTGCGCCGGAAGATATTTCTCCAGCGCCGCGGCCTCGGCCGATTCCTTATCCGCGAGATCGGCGCGATTTCCCTTGGTGTACATCTCGATCGATTCGCGTCTCCGCTTGATCGACTTGCGCAGAACGTCGATGACGTCGGCGTCCGTGGGGTCGCGTCTCAGCTCGATCTTCTTGTTCTTGATCTCGGAGAGCACGGTGCCGAGTAGCAACGTGCCTGCCTTGTCCTGGGATTTGCGAGCGGAATTGAGATCGCCCTGAAGGCGGGCGGTCAGTTCTGACATTCCCTAGACGTGACGGGTGCGGCGGTTCTTACGCATCGCCGTGTTCAGCTTGCGCTTTCTGCGCTCGCTCGGCTTCTCGTAGTGACGATGCTTGCGGAGATCGGAGAGGATGCCCGCCTTTTCGCACTTCTTTTTGAAGCGCTTCAGCGCACGCTCAAAGTTCTCGTCGTCGTGAATTATGACTTCCGACAAAATCTGCTTCCCCCCTTCGTGGCGAATCCAGTCGCCGGTTTGGGCTAGACTGCTAAAGTTAGACGGCGCAGGGGGATGGGTCAAGCAAAACCGGCCGATTTCGAAGTAGGACTGGGGAACGGCTTGGCGCCGGTACGGCGGAGCGGGTCCCCTTCCCTCAACAGTCCGTTCACCAGTCTGGGGCCGCAGTCCCGGTTCGTTTTGCTTGCTCATCCCTTAACCCGCCCGCGATAGCGCGCCGAGCTTCGCTCGGCAGACTTCGCCACGAAGTTGGGCAGCAGCCCGCGCAAAGGGTCGGCGCTACGCGCCGTGGCTCCGCCGCTCCGTTGCAGATCTCTGTGGGGAGGCGCGGATGTCCCCGCAGCGATGACCACCGAGCGAATCGGATGACACCGAACGAGTACTACCTGGATGTTTGGAATCGAACCGCAGCTCGAGGTGACCCAGCGCGAGATCTCAGAGTGAAGAGGACATCCGCGCCGACCCCCGCGCCGAGATGCCGCAAAGCGCGACGCGACGCACCGAGCCGCTAGCCAGGCGGCCAGGTCATCGGTCGACCACCGAGCAGATGAATGTGCAGATGGTCGACGCTCTGACCTCCGTCCTTGCCGGTGTTGATCACTGTCCGGTAGCCGGTTCTGGCGATGCCTTCCTGACGCGCCAGCGCGGCGGCCATGCCCATCATCTGGCCGAGCAGATTCGAGTCGCTGACGTCGTCGAGCGAGCCGATGTGCTTCTTGGGAATGATCAGGATGTGCGTGGGCGCCTGTGGACTGATGTCACGAAATGCCGCGATCTCTTTGCTGTTGACGATCATTTTCGCGGGGATCTCACCGCGCGCGATCCGGCAGAACAGACAGGACTCAGGCATTTGGTTGTCTCGCGATAGCCAGCGACGCCGCAGCGATGGACACTCCGGCAACACCGGCGGTTTCAAAACGTAGCGTGCTTTGCGACAGCTTCACAGGCAGAAATGCGGCTCCGATGAAGGCGTCGCGCTCCGATGTCTCCATTCCACCTTCCGGTCCCAATGCTATCGTGACTGGTGCGCGCATTGGCACACCTGCCATTGGTTCTCCCTGCTTATCCAGAAGCACTCTAGTCCCGAGCGGCGCCGCCGCTACCGCACGTTCGATGGTTGCTTCCGGAAAGATGTCGGGCAGCCAGCCGCTCCCGCTTTGCAAAAGCGCGGAGATCATCCGCGTCCGGACCTTTGCCTGAAAAGTCGAGCCTTCCCCGCGTGGCGATACACTCCTGGAACGACGCCAAACCACAGGTCGCCAACTGCTGATCCCAAGCTCCATTGCCTTCTCCGCGAGCCATAGCATCCGCTCCCGGTCAGCTACCGGAGCGAGCAGGTGAATTGGCAAGGGCCTTGGAATCTCGGCGATATCGCTCAGCTCGATTAGGGCGGACGATCTTGATGCCTTGACCAGCGTCCCCACTGCGCCCTTTCCTGCCCCATCACGCAATGCGACGCACTCCCCGACGCCGACGCGCGCGACGCGAATGTGGTGTGCAGCCTCGTCGGAGAGAGCGATGGTCGCGCCGACGGCGAACGGATCCGCCGAAAAGAACGTGGCTACGGGCGAGCGATCTGCACACTCCACCAGACGTCCTCCGTGTCTTCGCGTTGAACCGACAGACCGCACCGCTGCACTGCTGCAAGCATCGCTTCCCGCTCCTCGATCAGAATGCCGGAGAGAATCGCCTGACCGTCTGCTGTGAGGGCATCGCGGATCAACACGAGCATCTCGAGCAGAACAGAGGAAATGATATTCGCCAGCACTACGCGCACCGGCGCGAGAAGCGGAAGAATTATGGTCGCATCCCCCTCGATCACTTCGACTTTGTCACTCTCGCCGTTGACGCCTACGTTTTGCTGGGCGTTGCCGATCGAGTCGTGATCCAGCTCCACCGCTGCAACCCGGGCGGCGCCGAGTCGCGCCGCGGCGATGGACAGAATGGCGCTGCCAGCGCCCAGGTCGGCGACGACATCGCCCGGTCGCACGACACCTTGCATCAGACGCAGCACGCCCCGCGTGGTAGGATGCTCTCCAGTCCCGAAGGCCATGGCGGGATCGACGACGATGACTTTCTCTGGCGCATAACCCGCGGCGAGCCAGGGCGGAGCGATTACGAGGTTCCCGATCTCGTGAGCAGAGACCGATGCCTGCCACTCCGAGTAATCCATGTCTGGCGATTCCGAAACGGCGATCGCAGCGGAGGGATCGGCGCGCATTACCGCGCTTCGAATGTCGGCGATCGGCGCGTCGGACGGAAAATGGGTCACGACTGTTGCGCCATCTTCCTGAACACCCTGTGAACCGGATGCGAAAAGCGCCGCGATCACTCCGTCACGGTTTGAATCGGGAGTGACTCGCAGCGCTATCCAGGTCACGCTGTCAGGCGCCCAGTGACTCTCTGATCTTCGACCAGAGTCCCTTGGGACGTGGGGCCGGCACTGTCTGCACCTCGCTCAGTCGCGCGATGAGCGTCTGCTCCTCATCCGACAGGCTGTCGGGCGTCCACATCTGCAGCCTCACGTGCAGATCGCCGGTGGAGCTCGAGTTGATTCTCGGCAATCCGCGGCCGCGAAGGTTGAACACCTGACCGCTCTGCGTTCCCGCGGGCACCTGAAGATTCACACTGCCCGTCACCATCGGAACATCGACGTTAGCGCCCAGCACTAACTGTGGGTAAGTGACCAGCACTTCCGTGTAGAGATCTTCGCCGTCCCGCTCGAACCGCGGGTCTTCCTCGACCTCGAAAACGACGAGAATGTCGCCGCGCGGTCCGCCACGCGGGCCGACGTTTCCGACGCCGCGCATGGTCATGTATTGACCGGTTGCGACACCGGCGGGAATCCGAATGACGATCTGCTTCTCACCGCGCACGCGCCCTTCGCCTCTGCACTTCTTGCATGGTGCGGCGATCACAGAGCCCTCGCCGGCGCACGCCGGGCATGGCGCGACGCTGATTACCTGACCGAAGAAGCTGCGCTGCGCACGACGCACTTCTCCACTGCCGTTGCAGGTGCCGCACTTCGTCGGCGACGATCCAGGCTCGGCGCCGCGCCCTTCGCAGCGATCGCATGGCTCGAGGAGACGCGCGGTAACCGTCTTCTCAGCGCCGCTCGCGACTTCGACGAGAGTAAGAGGCATCGCGATCTTGATGTCCGATCCGGTGCGCGGGCCACTGCCGCGACTGGTGGCAGCGCCGAACAGATCACCGAACCCGCCAAGGCCGCCGAGATCGCGCATGAAGATGCTGAGCGCCTCGGACAAGTCGACGTGATGGAAGCCGCCGGCTCCGCCGCGAAGTCCGGCCTCGCCGTACCGATCGTAGAGCGCGCGCTTGTCTCCATCGCGCAACACATCGTAGGCCTCGGTTATCGCCTTGAACTTCTCCTCGGCGTCCTTCGACCCGTTGTTGCGATCGGGATGATGCGCCATCGCCAGCTTGCGATAAGCGAGTTTGATATCTGAATCGCTCGCGTTCCGCGGAACGCCGAGTGTTTGATAAAAATCAGCCATGCGTCCTTGAATTCTCCTTCAACAAATCGGTCACCAGCTCCGAGGCGTGCGTTACGAGTGAAATCACCTTGTCGTAAGGCATGCGCGTCGGTCCGATGACACCAATCACCCCGGACAGAGGTCCGGCGTGATACGATGCGGTTACTACGGTGAAGCTCGCGAGACGTGGATCGCTGTGCTCGTTGCCGATCGTGATCGACACACCGCCGGTTTCACTTCGACGACGCAACAGCTCGCCGAGTTTCTCGCGCGTCTCCGTCAGCGCTACGAGCTTCCTCATGTTGTCGATGCTTGCAAACTCCGGCTGTTCGGCGAGCACTGACGCCTGACCAAGTAAGACGGCGTCGTCGCTCGACTCGAGCGCGCTATCGAAGAGCTGATCCCCTTCTTCGATGAAGACATTGAGAAGGTCCGAAGCTTCCCGCGTTGGACCCACGTCGCGGAGCCTGTCACCCAGCGAAGATCGAATCTGCCGAAGGGTCAATCCCGCGAGGCGGTCATTCAGAACCCGCGTCACCTCAGCGATAGCCGCATCGGCGATCTCACCGTGAACATCGACGAAGATCGTCCGCACCGCACCTGCCGAAAGCGTGAGCGCGAGCAACAGTCGCTCGGATGAGAGCTTGATCAGCTCGACTCGCTCGAGGACCGCATCATCGAGACGCGGGCCCAGTGCGATGCCGAGCTCCTGGGTGATGACGCCGAGGCTTTGTGCGGCACGACGAAGAATGGCTTCGACAGCTGATCCGCCCGCCGCGATTTGAGCGCTCAGCCTCCGTCGCTCGTTGGCCGTCGCGGGCTTGATCGGAATCAGCGAATCAACGTAAACGCGGTATGCGACGTCGGTGGGAACACGGCCCGCCGAGGCGTGGGGGTGAAAGAGGTATCCTTTCTCCTCCAGATCGCTCATCGTGTTGCGGATGGTCGCCGGCGAAACGCCAAGCCCGAACTTGTGCGCCAGACTTCGCGAGCCGGCTGGCTGAGCCGTTTCGACGTAAGTCTGAATCACAGCCTCGAGTATGCGCCGTTCGCGCTCGTTTAGACCGGGCAGTGCCATGCAGTCAAATATAGCAATGACTAGGGGTTGCGCCTAAGGTCGGGGCGCCCGATCGCGCTCTCCGCGCGGCCAGTTCCGCGGCCAGGCTATCTAGCCGCAGCCAACCGGTCGGCGTCAGGCGAACCCGCGGCTGGTCGAGTGGATCGTCGAGAACCGCCCACCCGGCCTCTTCCCAGCGTCGGATCCCTGGAAGTTGTGCTTCGGATACAGGCAAGCCTCGTTTGGTGCGCAGCCCCAGATACACTTCCTCGGCATCGCGATTTTCGCTGGTTAGCGATTCAGCTCCAGCTACAACACTCTCGCCAGTATTGAGACGCCGAATCCACTCCGCGTACGCCGAAACGTTCCAACGCCGAGTCGCACCATCGAAGGAGTGCGCGGATGGGCCGACACCGACATACGCGGCGCCCGTCCAATAGGCGGAGTTGTGATGCGACTGAAAGCCGGGGCGAGCAAAATTCGAAACCTCGTAGTGATCGAAGCCGGCGTCAGATAACGTCGCGTTGGCCTCGATGAATTCCTGCTCGTACTCCTCTTCGCTTCCCTGAACGCTCGCCCCGCGCATTGCCCACCGTGAGATCGGGGTCTGCGCTTCTACGGTGAGGCCGTACAGAGAGAGGTGATTGGGCGTCAGCTCCAGCGCACTTTCAAGGTCGCGCTTCCAGGAGCGATTGAGGTGGCCAGGAAGAGCAAAGATCAAATCGAGGGAGATGTTGGTGATCCCGCCGCGCCTGAGCGTCTCGACTGCAGTTCCGATCTGACCGGCAGTATGGGTACGGTGCATCCACTCCAGGGCGTGGGGGTCGAAACTCTGGGAGCCGAGCGAGACACGATTAACCCCGGCTCCAACCCAGTGCGCCACTGCCACGTCGTTCACGTCATCTGGGTTCGCCTCGAGAGTTATCTCGGCGCCATTGGCGACTTCAGCGTAGATCCGGACGGTTTCGAGAAGGTCTTCGATCCCTCTGCCACCGAGCCGCGACGGAGTACCGCCTCCGAGGTAGACGGTGTCCAGCGTGGAGCCATCGAGGTCCTGCGAAAGGCCAGCGAGCTCCTTTCTCAGCGCGTCGAGATATTCGTCGACCGGGGTCGCAGACCTGACCGCGATCGAGAAATCGCAGTACGAGCAGCGGCGAGCGCAGAAGGGGACGTGAACGTAGAGGTGAGGAACTGGCACGTTGGAATATACCGGGACGTAAGGACCGAGGGCTTAGACCAAGTGCAGTCCGAGTGCGGCCTAAATCCGGACTCCGGACTAACTACGGATCACGAACCAACGAATCGTGCGGTTCCGGCTTCGGTTCTATCTGCGCCGGATCTCGCCAGCGAGGCTGCACTCGACCAGGCCCAGAATCTCTAGCGAAGTGATCGCCGCAAGACATTCGGCGAGGCCAAGCTCTGTGACCGCTGGGAGGTCGTCGGTGTGGACGAAGCCGCCATTGATAGCCTCCCAGACCTTCTGCTCGGAGTCCGGAAGTTGTGGCGGAGGTGCCTTTCCAGCTGGCGAGGAAATCCCGAGCAGCGCTAGGGCATCGTCGGGGTCGGCGATAAGGACCGCACCGTCGCGAAGCAGCTGGTTCGAGCCACGACTCTGATCGGAGTCGATCGGCCCGGGAACGGCAGCAACGGTGCGACCAAGCTCAAGGGCTTGCGATGCGGTGTTGAGCGCGCCGCTTCGGAAGCCCGCTTCGACGACGATCGTGACCGGTGCCAGCGCGGCGATGATACGGTTGCGTTTGGGGAAGGAGCCTTTCTGAGCCTTGGCGCCTGGCGGGTTCTCCGACAAGACGAGACCTTGTTCGCCAATCACTCTGTGCAGGTCTCGGTGACCGACCGGATATGGGACATCTACCCCAGTTCCCAGAACCGCCACCGTATCCCCGCCCTCCTCGAGAACGGTGCGGTGAGCGGCCGCATCGATTCCACGCGCCATCCCACTGATAATTGTCACTCCGGCCCTGGTGAGAGACCGCGTCAACGTTCGCGTCGCTCGCTCGCCGTAGCCTGTTGAATTTCGCGTTCCGACTATCGCGACTCGTGGCTTCGACAGCGTGGATTCGCGACCGATGGCGTAGAGCTCGGACGGCGGTTGGGTGAGATCAAGCAAGCCCGCTGGATACTCCGGCGCGTTCCGCCGCCAGACGTGAATCGCCAGCTCCGATTGGGGCGGAGAAGCTTGAAGGGTTAGCATCCAAGCTTATGGAAGACTTACGATTACGTCTTCAGGTCTAACGCTTTGTCTCAGCCGCAATAATTCCGTCCACCACGCTGCCGTGAGAGCGTCTAGACCGTCGCGCGCTGGCGCACTTACGGCGAACAATCCAAACGCATCGGGGGCTTCGATTGGCGGCGCGTATGGCTCGCCAAGGAGGTCCATCTTTGTGAACACGACGCAGTGCGGCTTGGCGGCGAGGTCCGCGGAATATTCAGCGATCTCCTGTCTGAGCTGGTCGTACTCGGCCTGCCAGTCCATCGCATCGATCGGAATGAGGAACGCCAGGATTCGCGTCCGTTCAATGTGCCGCAGAAACTGGAGACCAAGGCCCTTCCCTTCGTGGGCGCCTTCGATGATACCGGGGATGTCGGCGACGACGAAGGTCCGGTGATCGGTGAGCTGCACCACGCCGAGGTTCGGCTGAAGAGTCGTGAACGGGTAGTCGGCGATTTTGGGACGTGCCGCCGAGATCACGGAAAGGAGCGTGGACTTGCCGGCGTTTGGCTGGCCCACCAGACCGACGTCGGCGATGAGCTTGAGCTCCATCTCGATGCGTCGGACGATCCCTTCTTCGCCCGGCTGCCATTCTCGCGGCGACTGGTGGGTAGGGGTGGCGAAGAATGCGTTCCCCTTCCCGCCTCTGCCACCTTGTGCGATCACGATTTCCTGGCCGTCCTCCAGCACCTCGGCGATGATCTCGCCGGTCTCTGCATCGCGGAGCACCGTGCCGGGAGGAACGGGCATGATGATGTCGCCGCCCGATCGACCGCTTTTATTCGCGCCCATCCCATGTTCGCCGCGCTCGGCTACCCACTTGTCGCGGTAAGTGTAGTCGAGGAGCGTGGCGAGGTTGGAGTCACCGCGGACGATTACGCTCCCGCCCCGCCCTCCATCGCCGCCGTCGGGGCCGCCCATAGGTGTGCGCCATTCCCGGCGGAACGAGGTGCACCCCGATCCGCCCGTCCCACCTTCAACTGTGATTATCGCTTTGTCGATGAACATCGATTTTCTGTAATAGCTGACGGTACCGCGAAAGGTCATCCCTCGAGATCAGGTCCGCGAGGGCGTCAAGGACAGCGGCCAACTCTCCTCCGGAGGCACCAGCGTTCAGGGCACCATGCAGGTGTGAGTGCAGCTGACGTTGCTGTCCGGAGACAGCACACGCTGCCACGACACACAGCTCTCGCGTCCGCAGATCGACACCCGGCCTCGAAAGAACCTTACCGTATCCGTCGACAATCATCCACTCGTCCAACGCCGGATGCAGCGCGCGAATGTTCCGGCGCAGCTTTTCGTAATGATCACCGTACACCACGGCGCAGGTTTCCTCTCCCCGCTCTCGCCAGGTGTCCACGTTAGGGGCGGCGTCATCCGGGTCTGACTCCGGAGCAGGTCCCGAGACAGCGCGCCAGGCTCGTGCTGCGTTCAAAGCGCGGGGGAAGCCCGCAAACAGGTACGACTGGAGAATTATCTCCTCGACAGCCTCATGATCCACTTCGTCGATTGCGTCGGACATCGTCGCTCTCATCTGTCCCTCCGGCGAGCCAGCGATCGCGCCGGCGATCCTCACGAGGTGTCTGAGGCCGGCGGCGAGTGGAGGAACTGTATCGCGCGCGGAAGGTCCGATCGTCATCGACCTGTCGCGGGTGCAATCAGGCGACGTCTACCCGCATTGCGATTTCGCCCACGCACTCGCCGCGCGTGTTCTTGACTGGCTTGTGCATCCATTCGCGGAGGCGCGCAGGCACCGGATCGGGAAGGGCTTCGAGCTCCTGGAGCAACCGCAGCAGCGCCGGCCACTGCGCCCGCTGATTTCCGTCTTCGACCTTGAGGGCGATTCCGATCCCGCGATCAGGCAGCAGCGCGCAGTGCACTCCCTCCGCACCGACCTTCGAGATCACTTTGCCTTCGGTCTCAGCGATGAGGGCCGAGTCAAACCTGTCGGATCCACCGACCAGAAATGGATGCTTGCTCATGGCGTTGACCACGCGCCGTGGATATTCCTCACCACGTGCTGCCGCGACCGCAAACCGCGAATAAGCGCGCGCCATCTGCTCGAGCGTCATGCCGAAAACGACGACACCACAGCCGTCGACTGCCTGAACAATCTTCCCGCAGGGGACACCGGTCCAAAGCGAAATCTCGTGAAGGATTGCGCGTTGTACGTTGTGATCGCGCCGCTCGTAGCCGCGGGTAGCCCAGCCCTTTTTGCGAGCCAGCGCGAGCATCGCCGTGTGCTTGCCGGAGCAGTTGTTGTGCAGACGGGTGGGACGTTCACCCGACTCGCGAACGATCTTGGCTCCGCGCTGGGAGGACGGGTCGTGGGGGCCGCAGGCGAGGTCTCCTCCTTCGAGCCCGATGTCGTGGAGCATTTGACCGACGATGGCGACATGCTCAGGCTCGCCGCCGTGCGAAGCGCACGAAACGGCAAGCTGTTCCTCGCCCCAGCCCAGAGCGTCGAACCCGCCCGAGCTGAGAAATGGAATTATTTGAAATGGCTTGGCGCACGACCGCCAGAAGGTGGCTGAATCGGCATCGCGCGCGGCTCCAACAAGCTCTTCGCCTTCACCTACTATCGCCGCGTGGACGCGATGGATCGACTCGGTGAAGTCGCCGCGGGTGACCGAGACATCGAGGTCGTAGGTATTCATTTTTTCCTGCACTCGACGACCGTACGCTACTCCGTTACCAGTCTAGAATAGCTTAACCTGTATCATGTCCTTTGTGTACCGCCTTGGATCGCGTCGCACATCCACCAGCACGTTGTTCAACTCCGTCACCGTTTTCACGAGCTGGTCATAGAGCTGCTGGTCGGTGAACAGCTTCTGCATCGTCCCCTGTCCGTTCGACATCGAACCAACCAGGGAGTCGGCGCGTGCCACGACGCTGACGAGATGAACGTAAAGGGTGTCATCGCGCAACAGCTTGCCGACCGTGCCGTTCGACCGGTTGATCTGAGAGATCACCGTGTCCGCCGAAGCGACGGTGCGGTTCAGACTGTTGTAGAGAGACGGATCGTCGAGAAGCCGGCCGATGGTACCGCGCGGGTTCTCGAGCCGGGCCATGAGACGGCTTGTGCCGGTGAGGGTCGAGTTGAGCTGATCGTATAGCTGCCGGTTCGTTACGAGCTGGCCGAGGGTTCCCTCGCCGCGGCTGACGCCGGTGACGACCTTCTTCAGATCGCGGGTGAGATCGACGACCTGGTTGATCGCGTCGCCCGCCTGGACCACCACCGCCTCGTAGTCGAGCGCGGGGACGACGACCAGCGTGTCTCCATTCACCAGGGTGCGATGGCGCGGTGTGCCGACCGAAATATCGTACACCTTGTCGCCGAGGAGCCCGAGTGTCTTGATCTTCGCGCGCGAATCCTGACGCACCTGATCGCGAAGATCGTAGTTCACTTCCACTATCAGCTTCAGGTTTCGGGTGGTGTCGGCGTCCGGCGGCAGGAACTGGATGTCCTTGATGCTTCCGGCGAGCTGACCGGCGACGGTGACCGGGCCGCCAATGCGGAGCCCGCTGGCGTTTCCGACGAAGCTGACCAGTTGATAGCGCTTACCGAAAAGGTTTCCCGCCTGTCCGAGTTTCAGGGCGGCAAAACCGAGGATGATGAGCGCGACGAGTATAAGCGCGCCCACCTTCAATTGGTCCCATGTTATGAACGAAGATCGTCTCATCGGCTAATCAAAATCCGCCAAGGAATTCTCGAATGTAAGGGTCATCGCTCGCCGTCATTTCCTCTGGACTGCCAAAAAATCCGATGCGGCGATTGGCCAGCAGGGCAATTTTGCTCGCCATGCGAAAGGCCGACCTGATGTCGTGCGAGACGACGACGCTGGTGACGCCGAGCTCGCGCTGCAGCTTGAGAATCAGGTAAGTAATGGTAGCAGTCGTGAGCGGGTCGAGGCCCGAGGTGGGCTCGTCGTAGAGCATTATCTCGGGATTGTTGGCGAGGCCGCGGGCGATTCCGACCCGCTTCTTCATTCCGCCCGAGAGCTCGGACGGCAGCTGCTCCATCACTCTGTCCGGCTCCAGGTCGACGAACGAGAGCTTTTCGCGCACCCGCTGCTCGATCTCGTCCTCGGGCAGCGTCGTGTGCTCGCGCAGCGGATAGGCAACGTTCTCGTACACGGTCATCGAGTCGAAGAGCGCCGCACCCTGAAATACCATTCCCATCTTCTGCCGGACCTTGAGTGCATCGTCGAAGGTGAGATGAGTGATGTCTTCTCCATCTATTACAACCCTGCCCTGATCGGGAATCAGCAGGCGAAGCAACAGCTTGAGTATCGTCGACTTGCCGGTGCCTGATTCACCAACGACGACGATCGTTTCACCCGCGCGCGCCGTGAAAGAGACGTTCTCGAGGATCGGCTCTTCAAAGGCCAGATACACGTTCTCGACGGCGATAACCTTTTGGATCGGCCGCGCCTCTGTCTTGGATCCTGGAGCCTCCTCGGCCAGCTCCTCGAGCTCGTCGCGAATCGCGGCTCGAACGCGACTCGAGTCGCGGGCGCGCCTTGGCATCGACGTTTCATCCTTCTCGCTCGGGTGACGTCGCTCACCCTGCTGTCTGCGGCGATCTTCTTCGTCCGTCATGGCTGGAAGACCGCGAGGAGAATCTGGGTAAGGAAATAATCGACGACGAGAATGAGGATGCTGGCGGTGACGACGGTGCGCGTCGTGGCGATGCCCACTCCTTCCGTACCGCCGCTCGTCTTGAGGCCGTAATAGCAGCCGACGAGAGAGATGATTCCGCCGAAGACGAATGGTTTGGAGAGGCCCTGGATGAAATCGTTGGGAATGAAGTGGAGGGTGAAACCGCTGGAGAGGAGCTGCTCGAAGACGGTTTTCCAGTACAATGCCGACGGTTTGCCAAGGTAGAACTTGGCGATGACGTTCCCGCCGAGGATGCCGACGAAGTCATTGATGACGGTGAGGACCGGCACCATGATCAGGGACGCCAGAACGCGTGGCGTCACCAGCTTCTTGATTGGGTCGGTGCCGAGAGTGTTGAGCGCGTCGATCTGTTCAGTGACGCGCATCGATCCCAGCTGGGCGGCGATGCCGGAGCCGACGCGTCCAGCGACCATCAGTCCGGCGAGGACGGGACCCAGCTCCCGGACCATCGATCCCGCAATGAGGCGGCCGATGTAGTCAGTGGCTCCGAATGTGGCGAGCTGCACCGCGGATTGCAGGGCGAGCACCATACCGGTGAAGAATCCGGTGAGGAGCACGATACCGATGGAGCCGACGCCGATGGCATCCATCTGCTGGAAGAGATCCGACGCGTAGAATGGCTTGACGAAAATGAAGCCGATCGCCTTCCCCGCCAGGACGAAGAATTCCTGGAGGGAATAGACCCCGCGCTTCGCCGCGTCGTTGAATCTTTCTAGAATCAAAAGATGGACGTTTGAGAGAGTGCGGAGCGTATCCCCACACATACAGATTGGGCAAGGGGTGTGCCCTTTTGGCTTAGATTTTTTTGGAGCTTAATTTCCCGCTGTCGGCAATACCACTCTATCTGACCATGATCGAAACCATTTCGCGTGATCGGCTGTTGGACCTTCTGGAGTCGGGAGCAACCAAGCGAATCGCGATCGTCGGCGACGCCATGCTCGATGTGTATCTGCGGGGCGACGTCGACCGGATATCGCCCGAGGCGCCGGTGCCGGTGGTCCGCATCCGCGACAAGGAGCTGGCACTGGGAGGCGCGGCCAACGTGGCGCAGAACGTGGCGGCGATCGGTGCCGAGTGTGACCTGGTGTGCGCGGTCGGCGAGGACGCGGAGGGTCAGGTGATCAAGACGATGCTCCGCGACATCGGTTCGGAATCCCGCTCGATCGTGACGATCGGCAGGCGAACGACAACCAAAACGCGCGTGCTGGCGCGTTCGCAGCAGGTTGTGCGGTTCGACGAGGAGGAAGATGCGGATATCACCGGGGACGAAGTCGCGAGTCTGATCGACGCTGCACTGCGCGCTATCGACAACGCGGATGCTGTGGTGTTCGAGGATTACAACAAGGGAGTGCTGACTCCTACCCTGATTGCTCCGGCGATGCAGACGGCGAAACAGCGCGAGATCCCGGTAGTTGTGGATCCCAAATACCGAAATTTCTTCGCCTATAGTGGCGCGACCATCTTCAAGCCCAATCGTCGGGAGCTCGAGTCGGCGCTGGGTGCGGCAGTCGACATCGAGCACCCTGAGGCCCTGCCAGAATCGATCAAGCGT
>JBJMOT010000025.1:0-10007 GCA_045803585.1 Gemmatimonadaceae bacterium | reverse complement strand
TCAAACCATCCGCCCACGCGTTCATCACCGATTGAAGCCAACGCGGGGCCCGCGCGTAAATCGCCTTGAGCGAATCGGGATTGTTGATCAGCCGGTACCTGAGATCGCGGTAAACCGCCGTATCTCCTTCCCACTCGGCGGCGCGCCCCAACGCGTTGAAGTAATTCGTCTCGACGCGATTGAAGTCGTCTTCCGCCTGGGCGTAAAGGAGGCCGAACACCGCATCGGCGTCCGTCTTTCCGGAGATGTGCGGAATTCCCCAGTCGTCGCGGGTGATGGTGACGCTCTCTGCTTCGCGCGACCAGCGAGCGAGGTCAACCTGCGAAGGAGTTGTGGACGGGGCGGGAGTTTGCGCGCCGGCTGTCGAAGCGAGCGCTGCGCAGAGGAGAATCAGTTTGCTAACGGGTGTGGTCATACTGAAGAATAGCTGCAAGATCTCCGGCGTCGTCAACTACACACATTAGGCGAGCGTGTTGTTCGGCCGGTTGACCGCAACTAGCAAGGCCATTGAGAAAGGCCGGCGCCGAGGATCGAGAAAACGGGGACGGTGATTACCACCGAGGCTTTATTGGTGATCGGGATCAAACCCAAGCCGGTGCCGACAGCCGAACCGAGTAATCCCAAGCCAAGTCGGTGGGCAAAGGAGCAGTGACTATTCAACCTAGGAGCTGCCGCGCCAAAGGCAGCGCCAACGGATCCCCCGATGGCGACTCCAATCACGAATTCCTTCAAGGCGGGATCATCGCAACTGCACGGGCTGCGAGGCACATGCGCACCGATGAAGCCACCAGCGATCGCGCCGGGGAACCAACCAATCAACGAGGTAACGGTGCGTGTCGCAAAGACATTGTAGGTCGGGGCGGTGTCACCGCTTGCTGGACTCGGCGTCGATTGCGCTGTCACCTCCGGAGCGCAGAAAACTGTGAGCGCGAATAAAACAGCAAGAAGACGCATCGCGAAGAATTTAGGACCTAAACGCTAAGCACTCGAGATCCAACGGCCTATCCTCGTACTCCGCGGACCTGGATCTGTGTGTGAAACACGGCCGAGACAGGGTGCCCGTTGGTGGTGTGTGCGGGTCGGAAGACCGAGCTCTGGATCCACTCATAAAGTGCACTGCGATTATCAGCCGCTGCCTGCCCGTTCGCCCTGAAGCTGGTCATGTCCGGGACGCCCGTACTGTCAATGACGACGTCGACGTCGATATAGATCGTGGTGCCCGTTGCCGCACTGGCGGGGAACCGCATCTCCGACAATTGAGCACGCGACGTCATTTGAGGTGGAACGATTCGGTCTGCGGAAGCGGTCGACGAGCCGGAGCTGGCACAGCCGGCGACAATCAGCGCCGCGACGCAAGCCGACGCTATGCTGCGAGAGTTTGTCATCTTTGTCATCCGATGGACGGGGAATCGGTGTCGGGTGACAGCCTGCAACTTTTGTACTGTTCCGACGGATTTACTACTCCTGCAGCGCCCGGTGCACAAACGAGATCGCGATCGATCCTTCACCCACAGCCGACGCGACGCGTTTGACGTTGCCGGCGCGAACATCGCCCACAGCAAAAACTCCCGGCCTGCTAGTCTCGAGAAGATATGGCGAACGCGATAACGGCCATTTCGCCGCCGCCAGCTCCTCGGCGGAAAGATCGGGACCGGTCTTCACGAACCCGTGCGCATCTAGTGTTACGCAGCCGTCCAGCCAGGCAGTACTTGGCACCGCACCCGTCATGACGAACACGTGGCGAATCTCGTGGCTTTCCGACGGCTGGCCGTCGGTGCGCCACTCCACGCTCTCCAGATGCTTTGCGCCCAGTAGCGCCGAGAGCTCGGTGCAGGGATGCAGAGTGATCGACGGAGTCTCTTCGATGCGCCGGATCAAATAGCGCGACATCGTTTCTGACAGGCCTCGCGTGCGGATCAGCATGTGAACCCGGCTCGCTGTCTGAGCGAGAAAAACCGCGGCCTGTCCCGCCGAATTGCCGCCGCCGATGACGACGACCTCCTCGCCGTCGCACAGCTGGGACTCGATGAATGACGCGCCGTAGTAGACACCCACACCCTCGAACTGTCCGATGTTCGACAGCGGCAGCTTCCGGTATTCGGCACCGGTCGCGATGATCACGTTGCGCGCCTGCACGTCGACACCGTTGTCCATCGTCAGCCGGTACGCTTTGCGTGTGCAATCCAGACGAACCGCCGTCTCGGCGATAGCCACATCGGCTCCGAATTTCTGCGCCTGTGTATAAGCGCGGCCCGTCAGCTCCTGTCCGGTGATTCCCGCTGGGAAACCGAAATAGTTCTCGATTCTCGAGCTGGCTCCGGCCTGGCCACCGGGAGATGCCGTTTCAACGACGAGAACGTCCAGCCCCTCGGAGGCGGCGTAGACAGCGGCGGCGAGTCCGGCCGGACCGGCTCCGATGATCACGACATCGCGGGTGTGGGTCTGATCGATCGCATCGTTGAAATGGAGGCAGCTCGCAATCTCACGATTCGACGGATTCCGCAGCACAGCGGTGTCGTGACAGATCAGAACGGGAAGGTCGGAGAGCGAGAACTGGAAGTGATCGAGGAGCTCCTGGACGCTCGAGTCGCGATCAGGATCTACAGACGTGTATGGATGCGCGTTGCGAGTGAGGAATTCCTTGATCCGAAGCGTGTCGGACGTGTGGTTGGATCCCACCAGCACCACATCGCCGAATCCGCCGGATATCAATCCAACGCGACGCAGCAGGAACGCGCGCACGAAAATCTCGCTCAGCTCGGCGTCCGTCTGAATGATGGAGAGAAGTCTGTCGCGATCGAGCTCGACGACCTCACCGTCCAGGCAGACGCGTGTCGTCACGAGGGACGGCCGGCCCGAAAGCATGGAGACTTCGCCGCTGAACTGACCGGGCCCCAGGGTTCTCACTCGCACGCCGCCGTTGTTGCGCAGCTGCACTCCCTCGATTGCGCCGGATAGCACCACATAGAGGTGACCTATGGGAACGCCCGCTTCCACCAGCACTTCGCCTGCGAGGGAGGGTCGGCGACGTCCGACGCGAGAAATACGCGCCAGCTGTGGCTCCGTTAACATCGGAAAGGCCTGATCGTCCTCGGAAACATTGCTCGGGACGAACCTGTCGAGGGGCGCAGTCATCGGGATGTCAGCAAAGGAGGCAACGGCATCAACCCAACGTACAGCAAGACACGGCGGTTGGGTACGTGATTATCGTTCGGTGGTCCACTCCAAGGAAAGATTTATGAAGCTTGTCGTATTTGGTGCCACCGGAAACGTCGGCCAGCGCGTCGCCGCCGAAGCGCTTCGCCGCGGTCATGAGGTTACGGGAGTGGTACGCGATCCGGATGCGGTTCAGTCGCCCCCCCCGCGCGTGCGTCTGGTGAAGGGTGATGCGACGAACGCCGAGAGCGTCGCACAGGTAGCGCGCGGCGCCGACGCGGTGGTGAGCGCGATCTCGCCGCGTCCGAACGCGCGCGGTCTTCCCGCGCCATCGCTCCAGGAAAACGCGCGCGCGTTGACGAAAGGTCTGCGCGCGGCGGACGTGAAGCGTGTGCTCTACGTCGGTGGTGCCAGCAGTCTCGAGGTTACGCCCGGCAAAGCGCTCGCCGACATGCCGGATTTTCCCGAAGCGTACCGCGACGAAGCGCGCGAGGGTCGCGAGGCGCTGGACGTTTTTCGGAACGAGGCGAACGGGCTCGACTGGAGCTATCTGAGTCCCGCGGCCGAAATCGCGCCGGGCAAGAGGACGGGGAAGTACCGCACAACGGACGATCAGCTGCTCGTCGACGACAAGGGCAGAAGCTTTATCTCGTTCGAGGATTATGCGGTGGCGGTGATCGACGAGCTGGAGAAGCCGCAGCACGTGTCGAAGAGGTTTGGCGTCGCGTACTAGGAGGCGCCTCG
The DNA here is from genome assembly GCA_045803585.1 of Gemmatimonadaceae bacterium. Lineage (GTDB taxonomy): Bacteria > Gemmatimonadota > Gemmatimonadetes > Gemmatimonadales > Gemmatimonadaceae > UBA4720. The sequence continues at coordinate 6,107 of JBJMOT010000025.1, read as the reverse complement.
CGCGAAGCTCGCGCAGCTGCCAGGGTCAACCAAACGTAAAGCAGAAGGCCTGAACCCCGGGATCCATAAACTGGATCTCGAATTGTCGGTCAGTTATTCGACCTTGCTGGCGAACCAGCTGGTACGTTCGCTGACGTGTTACGGTGCCGTTCCCCTGGTCATCGATATCTGTTCCGTGGGCTGAACCCACCGGCCTTCCATCGACCTTCACGGTGAATCTGACTGCCTGCGATCCCGTCGGCGGGCCCATGATGAGATTCACGTCCCGCGCGTGAAAACGATATACCAGCCGGCCATTCGGTTTGTTGAGCACCGCGGCTCCTTCGTTGATCGTCCAGTCGCCCTCGAGCGCCCATTGATTGAGCGCAAGCTGGGACGGTATCGCATACACTCGCGACCCGTTTTGAAACGCGTCTGACGCGAACCCCTCGGCCTTGGCATAACCGAGATAACTCTCGGGGGATCGCAGCGTACCATAATCCGCCGCTACCTCGAGACCACGCGGACTGACTTCGACGAGCTTGTTGTCGGTCTTCCTGCCGCTCGCTCCAAGCAATCGCTGAATGACTCGCTCGGTTTCGTCATAGGCGCCTTCGCCGAAATGGTGGTAGCGAATGTTGCCCTCTGCATCGGCGATGTACACCGCAGGCCAGTAATTGTTATCGAAGGCGTGCCATACGCCGTAGTCGCTGTCCACTGCGATTGGGTAGGTGATGTCCATCTCCTTCGCCGCCCAGCGCACGTTGTCTACGTCTCTCTCGAACGGAAACTCGGGCGTATGTGCCCCGATCACCACCAATCCCTGGTCGCGGTACTTCTCTGCCCAGGCACGAACATAGGGAAGCGTGCGAAGCCAGTTCACACACGTGTACGTCCAGAAATCGACGAGCACGACTTTGCCACGCAGAGCGTTCGACGCCAGTGGCGGAGAATTCAGCCACTGCGTCGCTCCGCTTAGCGAGGGGAGTGTGCCCTGATTGTTGAGCGCTGCGCAAGCCATCTGCTGGACTATCGATCCTATGACGCCGAGCCGCGAGGCAGCAAGCCCCGAAGCCGCAGTGCGAATGAAGCGACGCCGGTCGCGATTGATGGGAAGATCAAAGGGAGTCGACATCGATCACTGCCTGCGCAAAGGCGTGCGGATCTTCCTGTGGAACGTTGTGACCGATGCCGTCCAGCACGCGATGAGAATACTTGCCGGTGAATTTGTTGGCATACGCCTTTCCGTCGGCAGCCGCTCCGTCGAAATCGCTGGCGACTGTAATCGTCGGCACGGAGATATTCGGCCGGTCGAACAGTTTTTGTTCGAGGTCGGCGTACTTCGCTTCGCCGTCGGCGATGCTCAATCTCCAACGATAATTGTGGATGACGATTTTGACGTGATCGGGATTGTTGAACGACGCCGCGGTACGGTCGTAGGTAGCTTCGTCGAACTTCCATTTGGGAGACGCGAGCTGCCAGATCAGCCTGTTGAAATCGCGCGTGTTCTGGGTGTAGCCCAGAACGCCGCGCTCAGTGGCGAAGTAGTACTGATACCACCAGCCCAGCTCCGCAGTCGGCGGCAGCGGCTGCAGATTCGCCTTGAGATTGACGAGCAGATAGCCGCTGACCGCGACGAGCGCTTTGACGCGGTCGGGCCACAGCGCTGCCATGATCGCTGCCGTCCGCGAGCCCCAGTCGAAACCGCCGACGACTGCTTTCTTGATCTTCAGTGCGTCCATCAGAGCGATCATGTCGACAGCGACGACTGCCTGCTCTCCGTTTCGAATCGTGTCGTTGGAGAGAAAGCGCGTCGTGCCGAAGCCTCGCAGGTATGGAATGATGACTCGATATCCTTTCGCTGCGAGAATCGGCGCGACGTCGCCGTACGCGTGGATGTCGTACGGCCACCCATGGAGCAGCACCACCCCCGGACCATTCGCCGGCCCAGCCTCGGCGTATCCGACATTGAGAACGCCGGCGTCTATCTGTTTGAGCGTATCAAAAGTCCGGCTCGAAAAACGCACACGAATCGGCTCCGGTTTGCGGATCTCGTCGATCGGAGCCTGGGCGATGCTGCCAACGCCGAATCTCGTTGTGGCGATGGCGGTCATCACGCTGCCCAGGAAAAGGCGCCTATCGCTGATCTTGCCGCGCTCTGGTTCGCTCACTGGCCCACGAGTTCCCGATCAAGACCGCAGCGATCGGAAGCCGTCGCGCATACCCTGGACGAAATACTCCGGCTGCTCCCACGCGGCGAAATGCCCGCCTTTCGGGAACTTGTTGTAGTAAATCATTTTCGAGTACGCTTTCTCCGCCCACGTCTTCGGTGCGGCGTAGATCTCGTCGGGAAAAACCGTCACCACAACCGGCAGCTGAACGTTGCGCGTGGTGAAGAAACCGCCTGGTGGCAGAGTGTGCGCGGTATCCCAATAGAGGCGCGCCGACGAGATCGCGGTGTTCGTCAGCCAGTACATGGTGATGTTGTCGAGGATGTCGTCGCGCGAGAGTCCTTCGCTCTGTCCGCCGAAAATACGTGCGATCATTTTCTGGCTGGCATCGTCGTGATCCAGAATCCACGATGCGAGGCCGATCGGTGAATCCACTATTCCATAGAGAGTCTGGGGGCGGAGCGACATCTCGTTGGCGTAGCCGAGTCCGTTCTTATAGAAGAAGCCGAGCTGATCCCAGGCTCTCGACTCGTCGGCCGTGAGGCTGGCCGGTTTCGGCTTACCAGCCTGGATGTCGGCGTCAATAGCGGGAGGGACGGTCGCCGCCATGTTCGTTGAGATGCCGAGCAATTCGGGAGCGGCCTGGAGCGCCATAACCTCGGAGACAGCGTTACCCCAGTCTCCACCCTGCGCAACGAACTTCGTGTAGCCGAGGTTCTTCATCAGCGTCGTCCACGCTTTCGCTATGCGCACCGGGTTCCATCCTGGAGCAGTCGGCTTGCCCGAGAAACCGTAGCCTGGAAGTGACGGTATCACTACGTCGAATGCATCCGCGGCGCTGCCACCATGACTGGTGGGATTGGTGAGCGGGTCGATGACCTTCATCTGCTCGATGAAGGATCCCGGCCAGCCATGCGTGATGATTATCGGGAGGGCGTTCTTCTCCTTCGACTTGACGTGGATGTAGTGGATGTCCAGTCCGTCGATGTTGGTCACCAAATTCGGATACGAGTTGATTTTCGTCTCCGCTTTGCGCCAGTCGTAATTGTTCGCCCAATAGGTCGCGAGCGCCTGCATCGTCGCCAGCTGCACGCCTTGGGTATCGTCAGAGACGATTTCCCTGTCGGGCCATCTGGTCGCTTTGATGCGACGGCGTAAATCGGCGAGCTGCTCCTCCGGGAAGCTGACGTGGAGCGGACGGGCGTCGGCAGTAGTGCCGGACTGTCGTCCAACATCGGGCAGAGTTTCAGTGATGGTTCCTGTCATTGCTTGCAACCTCCGTGAGAAACCGAGAAGACTCAGCTGGCTCGCGGCGACGGTTGCGGCGGCAGCGCCGAAGAAGCGGCGGCGATTCCAATCGGGCGTATCAGACATTGAGTCTCAGGGAAACCCCTAGTCTCGGAATGCGCGGCAGCGGCGTCAATGACCAAGCGTATGTTTCTACACTAAGGTCCTGTAAAGATTTGAAACAAGACCTGCGACGGCTGAGGCGAGAGCGAGAGCCCCGACGATCTCTTTACCGGATTACTGCCTGTAGATCGTCCCGTCCTTCATCACCAGCTGCACGTTGCGAATGGCCGAAATGTCTTTCGTGGGATCGCCCTTCACCGCGATGAGATCGGCGAGATAGCCTTCCTTCACCTGACCGAGCTTGTCGCCCATGCGCAGCATCTTCGCGTCGATGGAAGTCGCCGAGCGTAGCGCGGCCAGTGGAGTCATCCCGTAGGCGACGAGCATCTCCACTTCGCGCGCATTGTCTCCGTGAGTGAATACGCCGACGTCGCTGCCGTTGCAGATCGTGACGCCGGCATCGAGCGCGGCCCTGAAGCTTTTCTTCTTGTTGACGATTGACGGCGGATCCGGATCGACGCCCTTGTGCCAACCGCCGTACTGGAGAATTGCATCGCCGGCGGCGAGAGTCGGAACGAGGCAGATGCCGCGGTCAGCCATCATCTTGAAGACTTCCGGCGTCCCGTTGTCGCCGTGCTCGATGCTGCTCACGCCCGCTAAAATCGCTCGGCGCATTCCTTCCGCGGTCGTGGCGTGGACGGTGACGGGTCGTCCCGAAGTGTTGGCGATGTCGACGGCTTCCTTCAGCTCGTCGAGAGTGAAAGTCGGCTCGTTCTCACCGTTCGGGCCCCAGCGGTAGTCGGCGTAGATCTTCACCCAATCCGCGCCGTGCTTGATCTGATCGCGCACCACCTGCGCCATCTGGTCGAGCCCGCTCGCTTCCTGTCCGCCCTGTGGAATGTCGCTTTGATATTCGGGTGTGAAGCCGGCGGGACCGTAAGCGCCGGTGGCAACGATCGCTCGAGTCGATGCGAACAATCTCGGACCAGGGATGACGCCTTGATTGATTGCCTGCTTGAGTCCGACATCGGCGTAGCCCGCGCCCTCAGTGCCGAGGTCGCGAAGAGTCGTGAAGCCGGCCATCAATGTCGCTTTCAGGTGATTCACCGCGCGCGCGGTGCGCAGCGCCAGCGATTCGTGGAGCACCTGATCGTTCCAGGAAGTCTCGTTATAAGGATGAAGCAGGACGTGTGAATGCGCGTCGATCAGGCCCGGCATCAGCGTCGTGCCCGGAAGGTCGATCGTCGTCGCACCACTCGGCGCGCTGACCTGAGCGCGAGGTCCCGCGGCAATGATCTTGTTGCCGGTGACGAGCACCGCCCAGCCGGAACGCGGCGCGTCCTCGACGCCGTCCCACACGCGGTCAGGAACGATCAGCGTGGTCGTCGCCGGCGCGGTCGGTCGGGCGCGCGCCTGGCTTGCAGCAATCGATGGGATCAGGGCGACAGCTGCGACGACCAATGCGAGAGAGCTCGCACGGATGCCTGCGGCTTTGTTCAAGAAAGTATCCTCAGGTTGTTCGGGACCGGCGTAGAAGTCGCCGTTAAATATGGCTGCGCGCGCTGGAGGCGCGACTGCTATGAACCCGAGGACAGCGGCAAGGAGAAGCTCATAGTCGTGCCGACGCCGAGCTCGCTTTCCGCCCAGATATGGCCGCCGTGTGCGTCGATAATACCGCAGGCGATAGAAAGTCCCAGGCCGGCACCTTTCGCTGTGGTTTCGCGCGCGCGCCAGAACCGGTCGAACACGTGCGGAAGGTCAGAGGGGCTGATACCAACTCCGGTGTCGATCACCGACGCGATCACTTCATCGCCCTTTTGGCCGAGGCGAATGCGCACGGTGCCATCTGCCGGAGTGAACTTTATGGCGTTGCCGATCAGATTGGAAAGGACCTGACCCAGACGATCCCTGTCTCCCATTACCACGAAAGGTCCGGGCTCGAGCTCACACGTCATGGCAATGTTCCGCTCGCGAGCCAGAGGCCCCTGCTGCTCCACGACCTCGGAGACAAGCGCCCTTAATTCCATCGGAGCAATCCGCAGGCTCAATGTTCCGCTTTCGATACTGGCGACGTCGAGCAAATCGCTGATCAGTCGCTCCATCGTGCGGGCTGCCCGCTGGATCATCTGAACGTGACGCTCACGGGCTTCACCGTCGGGTACTACTTCGACTACTCCCGCGGCTCCAACGATCGTGTGGACGGGATTCCGCAAATCGTGCGCGACGACAGCGAGCACCTCGTCGCGCACTCGGGTGGAGCGTTCGGCAAGTGCGAGCGCGTCTTCCAGCTGCGAATTGAGCTTCTCCAGCTCCGCGTTTCGGCGCGCCGCTTCGGCGCGCGCGGCTTGCTCCGCCGCGAGCTGACGCGCCTGCTCCTCGGCATCACGACGTGAGGTCAGATCGCGAGTAACCTTCGCGAATCCCACCAGCGTTCCCTGGTGATTCCGGAGTGCAGTGATGACGACGTTCGCCCAGAAGCGCGAGCCGTCCTTGCGAATTCGCCAGCCTTCGTCCTCAAAGCGGCCGACTTCGGCGGCCTCCTTCAGCTCTCGCTTCGGGAATCCAATGGCAACTGCCTCCTTCGGATAGAAAATCTCGAAAGAGCGG
>JBJMOT010000024.1:0-17022 GCA_045803585.1 Gemmatimonadaceae bacterium | reverse complement strand
CTTCGGGCAGGATGCGCGGGACGAGGTCGCAGGCCGGGTTCGCGGACACCGACCACGGTGCACCTGCCTCTACATAGTAGAAGAAGGCGCCGTTCAGTCTCACCGCGCGAAGTACGTCCGAAAGCGGATCCATCGAGGTAACCCTCGAATCGTACGTCGGGCGAAACAAGTCCGCCGGACCCTTGAGCATGTGATCCGGACTCTCGCGCAAGCCGAGAGGCGAGCTGGAACGGTCGATCAATACTGGCGGACGTTCTGTCATTCGTGTGCCCCTGCTGATCCACTAATCTGTGACCTCGCCCAGCATTTTCCTAGAAACGGATGGAGGCACAAATGGGCACCGAGTTTACGACCCTCGAAAAGGCGCTTTCCAGCGACATTGGGGCTCGTGGAACAATATTGCGGGAACAGACCGAGTCGATCGATCTGCTTACCGAGCGCAGCCGGTACATTTGGAGCGCCGGTAACTACGATCGCATTGCGAACGGATTCAGGCTCGAAGCGCTGGAGTTCGTCAACCGGCTCGGACTAGCGCCGGATCTGAATGTACTCGACGCGGCGTGCGGCTCCGGAAATCTCACCATTCCAGCTGCGCGGACCGGCGCGCGTGTTACCGGGTTGGATCTCGTCTCGTCGCTGCTCGACGACGCCGCGATGTGGGCTGCGCGCGAGCGACTCATCATGAGGCTCGACGAGGGAACGGTTGAGGAGCTGCCATACGAGGACGGTGAGTTCGACGTCGTGATGTCGATGTTCGGCGTCATGTTCGCGGCGCGAGCGGATCGTGTCATGCGGGAGCTTAAGCGCGTGACGCGGCCAGGTGGTCGGGTGGCGCTGGCCAACTGGACCCCGACAGGTTTCGTCGGTCAGATGCTGTGGAAGCACATTTCATTTGTGCCACCGCCCGCTGGTGTATCGAGCCCGCTTCTCTGGGGCGACGAGGCTGTCGTTCGGGAGCGTTTCAACGAGGGCGACTGGGATGTGACGACGACGCTGCGGACGCTGACCTTCCGTTATTCATATCCTCCGGCAGGAACGGCGGATTTATTCAGAACGGCGTACGGGCCGACGGTTCGCGCGTTCGAGGCGCTCGACAAAACCTCACAGACACGCTTCGCGTCGGACCTCGTCGCGCACTGGGCGAGCCATCAGAAGCCCGGCGTGCAAAACACCGAAGTCGACGCCGAGTATCTGGAGGTCATCGCGATTCGAAAGTAGAACTGTGGTGAAGCAGGAAGAGCGCCGTCTCCATCGAGCGATGGAGACGGCGTTTTCTTTATGGCGCGTACGGATAGCCCTTGTCGAGCGTTCGCTCGAGAGTCTCGTCGTGTTTATAGACGTCGTCGAAGAAGGCAATCGATCCGTCCGGCCGCACAACCGCTGTCGTGTAGTAGATCACAACAGGCAGCGGACGCGAAAGGTTGATCTTTCTCGAGTTAATATCTCCGTTCATCGCTTCCTCGACCTGCGCCCGCGACCATGACTTGGGATCGCGCAGGACCCACACCGCAAATTCGGCGGGATCCTCGAGGCGAACGCAGCCGTGACTGAAATCACGACGGCTGCGCGAGAACAGCGCCTGCGCCGGCGTGCCGTGGAAGTAGACGTTGTGGTCGTTCGGGAAGATGAACTTCGCCAGGCCCAGGGCATTGCGCGGACCAGGCTTCTGCCGGATTCCCACGCCGCCACCTGCTCGCGCGAGGTTCCCTGATGTCGTCGGCACCGCTGCCGAAGCCGCATTCCCATCACCGGAATAGAGCTCCATGTTGTTGCGCTCGAGGTAACCACTGCCACCGCGGCGCACCGCTGGGAGCGTCTCGTTCGCGAGAATGCCCGGCGGAATTACCCAATACGGACGAAAGATTATGTAGTCCATATGGTCCTCGAACAGCGGTGTCCTGCGTCCTACGTTCGCCTTGCCGACGACGATGTTCATCTGCACGGTCGGTTTGCCCGCTCCACCAATCGAATCGAATGCATAGAGCTCAAAGGACGGAACGTTGGCGACGACGAACGGTCCGTCGCGGTGCTCCGGTAGCCAGCGGATTCTCTCCATAGCCAGCTCGAGCTGACGGAGGCGCGTCGCGGGCGAGACGTTGATCGCGGCCACTGTGCCTTTGCCGAGCGTGCTGTCCGTCGCCAGACCGTGCCGGTACTGAAAGTGAGCAACGCCTGCGGCTGTTATTCGATCGTAGGTTGATCCTGCAGTGCGAGCCGACGCAGCCGGCAAGTCGCCGAAGGCGGCGAGTCTCTGACGGAGCTGCGTCGTCTGGTCGAAGGCTTCGCCCGGCCGTACGGTGCGTGAGATGGTGATGGTCGGTAATGCTGGATCGGCGGCAAGCTTGCGGTATCGTGCATAGGCTGCTTTGAGAGCGGTGTACTGTGTGAACGGCGGTTCTGCCCGTCGAATCAGGTCGGCGACACGGCCGCTGGCGATAACACCGGAGACTTCTTGCGCCAGATCGAGCTTCTTCGGCGCGACGTTGATTCCAACCGAGAGGTTTCGCGGATTCACTCGCCCGATGCGAACGTCGGAGATGTGGCGCAGCAGACCGATCGATAGCGCGGCATCGAACCAGCCGATTTCAGCCGGAGTCGCTGTGCCCGACGCCAGCTTCTTGTATTGTTCGTCGAGCTTTGCCGCGTCGTAGTCTTCAGGGTGGAGACCGCGGTCCTGTGCGCTGAGAAGGGCATCAACAACTCCACGCGCCGCAGCAGTAGGACGCCCGTTGGAGGTCCACACCGGCTGCCAATTGTGCGAGGAGTAGAGCGCCGTAAGCTCGTCGCGATAGTATGGGAAGCGCGGCCACTTGAGCCCGGCGAGCGTCCCTTTCTGTGCTACTTCGCGGAGCACCGGCGATCCGCCGCTCATGTTGGCAGCCTGGCTCCGGGCAGGTGTGGGTATGGTCCAGATCCACCCAAGAATGACGGCTGTTATGATCCATCTACGCACAAGATCCTCTCCTAATGTCGAGCTAGAAGGATCTGTTGCGGGCCCAGGGATAGCGATTGGACGAAAGTTCTATCGTGCGGCTGACATCAGACGGGGCATGGGCTCACGCTTCGGGCACAGACAGGATATTGCCGTCCGGATCCTTGAACCACGCGACGCGCGCACCACTCGGTGAGTCCCAGACTCCGAATTCGTCCTGCTTCATTCCCGGAAAGCGCTCGAACTTCACGCCCCTGACACTGAGTGACTCCACTGTTTTTTCGGCGTTCCGCACTTCCCAGCCCAGAATGGTGAAAGGAGCGGGCTTGAACTCGCGCACGCTCGAGACGTTGGCGACACGGATCATGACGCCCTGGGTCTCAAACACGAGCGCGAAGGGATCTTCACTCACGAACTTCAGGCCAAGCGTTTTCTCGTAAAAGATTCGCGCCCTGGCGGGATCCCGTGTCGGGACGAATGCAATTACGTATGCGGAGCCGAGCATCAGGTCTCCAGGTTCATACGCCGGAGTAACGAGCGAAACCTCGGGTGGTCGTGAAGCGCAGTCAACAAAAAGGAGCCCTTGATGCTGTACGCGGGCCCGGACTTCTCGTCCACCGCGCGCTCCAGAAAATCCATCGCTCGGTCGTACTCGCCAAGCCCGGTATATATGTATGCGAAATGATACGGCGAGACGAACGCTCCTTGTGCACGCCGCTCCAGGCGCTGAAGCGCTTCGCGTGCCTTCGGCAGGTCACCGGCCAGTGCATACGCTTGCCCGAGCTGACCAAGCCAAAGTGTATTCGCGGGCGAAACTGAAACCGCGCACTCGAGGTGGATCAAGCCTTCCTGTTGGCGGCCGGTGAGGAAGTATGCCCAACCAAGAGTGGTGTGAGCACGATCGTAATCCGGATCGAGATCCACTGCCTGCTCGGCCGCACGCACTGCTTCGTCGTAACGTCCGGCTCGCAAAAGTGTCGTCAGTCCATCCGTCCGCTGCCCCAACGGATCCAGTTCGTGAGAGCGCTGCTGCAGGGCGAGCGCTTCGTCATACCGGCCTAGCCCCGCGCAGAACCGCCCGTACAGGGAATACGTATCCGCACTGCTGGGACTCAGCTCGAGCGCACGCCTGAAATCTTTCTCTGCACCGACCCAGTCGAATTTCCCCACCATCTTGAGGTAGGCCATCGTGCAGTACGCCTCGCCCAACTCTGGATCGAGGCGCAGCGCGTTTGCCGCTGCGTCGGTGGCCAGCTGAAAAGCCAGGTTCGGCTCCATCGTTCCCATTTCGGCGAGCTCGACGTAGACCATGGCGAGCTGTGCCGCGGCAAGCGCAAAACCCGAATCATGCGCAAGCGCGCGTTTGTACCGGTCGACGGCCTGAAGGTAAGACTCCGGGTTGTACTTGATGTAAAACTCGCGGCCCATCAGAAAGAGCTGATAAGCCTGGAGGTTTTTCGTGGGCTGCTTGCGCAAACGCTCCTTCTCGTCGCGTGTAAGCTCGGCTTGCAACGCCGCGGCAATCTGGAGTGCGACATCGGTCTGTATAGCGAAGATGTCGGTGAGCTGCCGGTCATACGTTTCAGCCCAGAGGTTCTGCTCGGTCTGCACGCTGACGAGTCTGGCGACGATTCGAACACGATTGCCGGATCGCCGCACGCTGCCGTCGAGCAATGTGCTCGCGCCGAGTGTCCAGCCGATTTCCCTCACGCTCTGCTGCCGCTCTCTGAACGGCGCGACCGAAGTGCGAGATATCACCTTTAGAGCGCGGATCTTGGAGAGGTGCGCGATGACATCGTCGGTGAGGCCGTCCGCGAAGTAGCCGTTCTCCGCGTCCTCGTTCGCCCCGAGGTTCACGAACGGAAGCACCGCTACCGATGGCTGTGTGGAGAGGCCTTGAGCGGCCTCCGGCGTTTGTTTCGCCGGCGCTGCACGAAGGCGTTCGGCAAGCGAGACGACCGCAGTGTCGGGTTCGAGATCGAGGTCGGCGCGACGACGCCGGGCGTGGTCGCTGGCGTGTTGAAGCGCGCCGAGCCTGTCACCGGCGTCGTCCAACGCGCGCATGAGACTCTGAGCGTAGGCACCCGAGTGTGGATCGGCGGCGACCAGGCGAAGACACGTCCGCACCCGGCCGTGCAGATCGCCTGACTGCTGTTGGCGTTCCGAGATCGCGAGCAGCGCGCCGACATAGGCGTGCGACAGCTCGCTCCGCCGCTCGTCGAGCCAGTAACCGAACTCCGACGAGTCGTCCAGGTGAAATCCATCGAGCAGCGGAGCGCTATATAGGCGTGCGACGCGGTCGGTTGCATCCGCGTCTATCGCCGCGCGGAGCTGGTGCAGGTCGCAGTTGACACACGAAGGATTGAGCAGCAATCCATCACCGGTGGATGCGATCGCATGTTCGCCGAGTGCTGAGCGAAGGACGTGCACGGCCAGGTTCAACAGCCGACGCGCGCTGGTGACGTCGCGCTCGGGCCACAACATCGCCATCGCTCGGTCGCGCGACAGCGGTTGCGGCCACGCTCCGGCGATCAGAGCCAGCAGCGCGATTCGGTGTCGCTGAGCCGGCGGGCCGGTGAGCGGAGCATCTCCGGAGCGGAGGCATGCGCCTCCGAGCAACTGGACGGTGATCATTGTTCTCGCTTTCGCCAGCTAATTCCCAGCTAACTCAGAGTGCAAGGCCGGGTTAATCGGTCCGCTTCATGTTTCGCGCGGAACCAAACATAACCTACACGAGAGAGGGGAAGATGACACGAGGAGCAAAGCTCATGGCCTGCCTCGCGGGATTCGCGTTGCTGGCTGGATGTAGCGGGGAAGCGATCACCACCGAGAGCAACGCCGATTTTCAGCGCGTCGCGGCAGAGAGCAGATCCTTCGGACCGGACGTCGCCAAGGATCTAGCAACGTTGCGCCAGGTTACGGCGTCGTTTCACGACTTCAAGACGGCTTCCGATGCCGGCTGGAGGACAAAGATCACAGCCTGCATGACCGATCCGGGCGGCGCGGGGGGGATGGGCTTCCATTATGGAAATACCGACCTGATCAACGGAACCGTGCAGGTCGACAAGCCGCAGCTGCTGCTCTACGAGCCGGAGAAAAACGGGAACCTGCGCCTGGTCGCCGTGGAGTACATCATCCCCTACACCTTTCACGCGCGTGATGCCGCACCGCCAGAGTTATTCGGGCAGAAGTTCGCGCAAGTCGACGCTTTTGGTCTTTGGGGGCTGCACGCCTGGGTCTGGAAGGAGAACCCGAGCGGGATCTTTGCTGCCTGGAACCCTACCGTTGGCTGTCAGAACACGACCGACGTCGCCAACATGGTCCACTAGCCGCTCTCGACAATCGGCGGCAGTGGTGGAAATTCAATTCAACCTTTAAGCGGAGACGCCGATGCCCAAGTACATCATCGAGCGCGAAATCCCGAACGCGGCTGCGCTATCTACGTCAGAATTGAAAGCGATCGCGCAACGCTCGTGCTCGGTGCTGCAGCAGCTCGGTCCAAGCATTCAGTGGGTGCAGAGTTATGTGACCGAGGACAAGATCACGTGCGTTTATATAGCGCCAAACGCCGATATCATCCGGGAGCACGCCAAGCTCGGAGGTTTCCCGGCGAATCGTGTACTCGAAGTCGCGGTGACTATCGATCCAACTACCGCGGAAACCAACGAGCTGGCAGCAGTGGCGACGGGTTAACCCGTCGCCACCTTTCTCTCCCAGCGCCAAACGGGGCCGTCGTCGGGCTCAACGACTTCGCCCGTGAAATCGAAACCGCACTTCCTCAGCACCTTTGTGGACGGATTCGGCTCGCGAAGAGTGTGAGCTCTCAGGAGCCGCACTCTTTCGTCGTGTAGGGCGTAATCAACGAGCGCTTTCGCCATTTCGGTTGCATACCCGCGGCGCTGAAATGCCGGCACCACGCCGTAAGCGATCTCGACCATTCCCTCAGAGTCGGGTGGCCCTTTGAACCCCGCACTTCCAATGACCAATTGCGCTTCTCGATGTAGCGCCGCGAATCCAAGACGCCACGGATCCGGTTGCTGAAGCGCGCGCAGGCTGTCGAGAAATGCCTGCGACACGTCCCCTGAAACGAAGAATTCGCGAAGTCCATCCGCCGCGGGAAAGCCAGCCAGCGTCTGGTATTCCTGCGGCCGCTCCATTAGCGCAATCAGATGACCGGGAGAGTGAGGTATCATGCTCAGGTTTTCAGTCTCAATCATTGCGCGCTCCCGCACCTTTCTCAGGTGAAAAATCTGAACAACGCATGACCTCGTAATACCAAAGAGCAGTAGCAGTTACGTCCGTGCGGGCAAACGTTATAGCTGCGTCAAAACGGAGGATCGTGTGGAGCTGATAAGTGAATCGGCAATGTCGACGATGGTCAAACCCTGGAGATCAGAAACACGGTTAACGGAGACCCGGGTACTGAACATCCTACTCGTCGAAGACGACGCAGTCGATGTGATGAACGTCAAGCGCGCGTTCTCGAAAAATCACATCACCAATCCACTGTTCGTCGCCGGCGACGGACTCGAGGCGCTGAGAAAACTACGCGGCGATGAGATCCCGCGGGATCGTCGTCTGGTTCTGCTCGACCTCAGCCTGCCGCGGATGAACGGCATCGAATTCCTCGGCGAGCTGCGAAGAGATCCGGACCTCTCCTCGATACCGGTGGTCGTCCTCACGACTTCGACCGACGATCAGGATCGCTTCGCCGCGTACAACCTGAATGTCGCTGGTTATCTGTTGAAGCCGGTCACCTTCGGCGGATTCTGCGATCTGATGACGGCGATGAACAAGTACTGGGCTGTAGTAGAAATGCCAACGGAGCGGGGCGACTGAAGACCAGCCAGGCCGGGGCTATGAGCTGGTCGTCTTAAGTTCGGAACGAGGCAGTTCGACGGTGAAAACGGATCCTTGTCCTTCTACGCTCTCTGCTCTGAGATCGCCACCCATGTTGCGCGCAAGTTGCCGGCTGATCGCGAGGCCGAGTCCGATTCCCTGGCGCGCTTCATTCGGATCGCGGCCGACCTGAACGAACGGCTCGAAGATCTGCGATACCCGATCGTCAGGAATGCCGCGTCCCGTGTCGCGCACATTGATCGATATGCTGTTGTCGTCGGCGTCCCAGTCAACCTTCACCGATCCCTTGTCGGTGAATTTGAGGGCATTGGTTAAAAGGTTCAGGAGAATTTGAACCGCGCGCTCGCGATCGGTGTGCAGCGCAATTTCTGGCGCGCCCTTTCGACATTCGTACTCGAGACCCTTCGCCGTCATCTGCGGCTCGATCATCACGCCGACACCGGCCAGAACTTCATTGACTGCGACATCGGACATATCGAGCCGTATGTGGCCGGCTTCGATGCGTGCGAAGTCCAGAATGTCTCTTATTATCGCCAGTAGATGCTGCTCCGCCCGCAGTATGCGCTGCATCCCCTCGCGCATCTTCTCCGTGGTCGGCCCATAGATACCGTCGAGCGTCAGCTGGGCGTAGCCCGCGACGGCGTTCAGCGGCGCGCGCAGATCGTGGGACATGCTCGAGAGGAATTCCGCCTTGGTGCGATTGGCGCGCTCGGCCTGGCCGCGGGCACGCTGCTCCGCTTCGTAAAGGCGCGCGTTGTCCATCGCCACGGCCGCCCACCCGGCGAGCCCGGTTACGAGGCGTTCGTGACGTTCGTTGAACATTCCAGGTTCGGGATGCCCGAGAAAGAGCGTCGCCAGCAGCTCACCACTGTGCCCAATCACCGGGACCGCCAGACAGCTCGCCGTCGGCAGCTGGCCATCGCCCCATCCCAGCTGCGGCGGCAGGCTCACACGACCGGGATCGCTGCGGACGTCGTCGACGCGAATCACCTCGCGCACGGACTCCTCACGTAATTCATCCTCCGCCTCAGCGGCCACTTCTGTCGGTGATTCCCGCGCTATTCCTGAGAGCGTGTAACGAATGCGCGGCGTTCCATTGTCCGGTACGAACTGGCAGAACACGCCGAACCGCGCGCCGACAACCTTGGTGCCTTCATCCGTCACAGTCTGCACGATGTGCCCGACGTCCAGGTCCGACGCGAGACTGCTCCCAATGTTGTGCAGGGTCTCGATCAGTCGCGCGTCCTCGCGCAGGGATTCTTCGGCGCGTTTTCGATCGGTAATGTCGAGCACCGTGCCGATGAAACGTGTGGCACGGCGCGAGTCAGAGGCGTCGCTGAAAAGCGCACGTCCACGCGCGTCGATCCACCGCACGGTTCCATCGCCGTCGACAATACGGGTTTCGACCTCGAAGTGGCCATCGCCGCTCGGATCGAGCGAATGGTGTCGCACGCGCTGCAATCTTTCTCTGTCCTCAGGGTGGACGGCCGAAAACAGATCGCCGCTCAAAAAGCTCGCCTCTCGCGGAATGCCGAGGATCGTGCGGCATCTATCATCCCATACCATCGCGCCAGACGCGAGATTCATGTCCCACGTTCCAATGTCCGCGGACGTCGTCGCCAGCCGCAGTCGCTCTGCCGTCGCGCGCAGCTCGGCCTGGGCCTGCTTCGCGGCTTCCTGCGCCTGACCCAGCGAGACTGCGTAAAGGAGACTGCGTCCGACGTGCTCCGGGGTCAGCGCGCTCTTGACGATGTAATCCGCCGCGCCCGCTTTCATCAGCTCGACCGCCACCGCTTCGTCACCCTGACTGGTGAGCATTACGACCGGCACGTCCAGGCCGGCACCACGGATGCCTCTCAGAACGGATAGCCCGTTGCCGTCGCCGAGGTGGTAGTCAAGGAACACGCAATCGTAGTCGCTGCGTGGCACGGTGGAGAGAGCATCGACCGCTCCGGTAGCCTCATCGATGTTGACATCGACGCCGCTCCGCGCCAGCGCGCGACGCACCGCCATTCGATCGATCACATCGTCGTCTACCACGAGGACGTGGACCGATTTCGGCGTCGGCGCCGACCGGCGCACGGCCGGCGGCTCAATCGATTTGTTGAGATCCAGGGAGATCTCTTTCATACCCGCGCCTCCGCGGATTGAGGGGGCGTCTTTGGCCAGGTGAAGTGGAACGTCGCGCCAGCGCCTGGAACCGACTCCACCCACGCTCGGCCGCCGTGGGTTTCGATGATTCGTTTCACGACTGCCAACCCGATTCCCGATCCTTCGACTTTGTCGCGGCTCTCGAGAGTCTGAAAGATCTCCCAGATGCGCGCCTGCGCTTCGGGCGGAATTCCCGGCCCATTGTCGGAGATCTGGAAATCGTGCTCGTCCGCCACATCCGCGCATCCCACGTCGATCTGTGGGGAGTCGGCGCGTCCGTGCTTGATGGCGTTCGACAGGAGATTCATCACCACCTGCTGGAATGGGATCCGCTCGGCGTCGACAGTCGGCAGGTTTGGCTGAACGTGAATCGTTATGCGCGCGGGTGGATCCAGAAGCTCGACGACCTCCCGCACCAGCCGGCCGACATCGACCTGCTCGGGCGAAGTTTTCTTGGTCGCACGCGCGTAGGCGAGCATACCGTCTACGAGAGCTTCCATGCGCTGAACCCGATCGTGCATCAGTCGCAGATGTTCCTTCGACTCCGCCGACAGAGTCTCGCCCGAGTCGTCCTGAATCCATTGCGCCAGATTGCGAACGCCACGGAGCGGTGCCTTCAGATCGTGAGACGCGGCGTACGCGAATTGATCCAGCTCCTTGTTACTCGCCTCGAGAGCCCGCGTGAGACGCTCGAGCTCACGCGTTCTCTGTTCGCGCTCCAGGCGAGCCTCTACTTCCGCCGTGACATCGACGGCGTGGGTCATTATCCCGGTGACCGCGCCATCAATGCTGGTCAGCGGCTGGTAGACGATGTTGAAGTAGGCATTCTGTGCGCCGCCGTTCCGCTCCATGTCTTTGACGAGCATCTCGTTTCCGATGAACGGCCGGCCGGTCGTGAACACTTTGTCCATCAGCTCGAAGTATCCCTGGCCTTGCACGTCGGGAAATGCTTCTCGCACGCCAAGGCCCAACAGCTTCCGCTTTCGGCCGACCATCGCCTGAAATCGTGGATTTGCGACCCGGAAGATGTGATCCGGCCCTTCGCTCACGGCGATCATCGCCGGAGCCTGCCAGAAGATTTCCTGGAGCCGCTGGCGCTCTCGTTCCACCTGGGCTAACGCGCGGTCCCGCCCTTCTTCGGCCTGCTTCTGTTCGTGGATCTCGGTGCAGCTGCCGAACCACTTTTCTATGTTGCCGTTTGCATCGCGCTCGGCGCGCGCCCTGCCGAGGAACCAGCGGTATTCGCCGTCGTGACGGCGGAAGCGGTACTCGACCTCGAACGTGTCGCCTGTCTCCAGCGAGTGCTTCCAATGCTGCCACGTTCCTGCGAGATCGTCGGGGTGGATGATGATCTGCCAGCCTTCGCCGAGCAGCCGCTCGACAGAAATCCCGAAGAAGTCGGAAGCGCGGCCGCCGACGTGGTCGAGATCGCCGTTAGGGAGGGCGGTCCAGACAATGATCGGGAGGGCTTCGGATAAAAGCCGCAGCCATTCTTCCATCTGCCTGCGCTCGGTAATGTCGATGCAGACCGCGAGACCGGTGTCGCGGCTGTCATCGAGAACGGCCCCCGAGATCAGGATCGGAATACGGGTCCCGGCTTTGTTAAAGAACTCCTTCTCCCAGGGACCAGCCATCCCCTGCTTGACGACCTCCGCCGCGCGACGGTCGTCTTCTGCGAACCATTCCGGCGGAGTAAGTGTGCGCCAATCGAGCGCGCCCGATTCGAGTTCCGCGCGATCGCGTCCGATCATGCGCAGGAACGCGTCGTTCGCTTCCGTAATGGTTCCGTCCATCTGCCAGTAGAAAACACCGACGATGCCGGATTCCATGATGCGGCGAAGCTTCGCTTCGTGGCCGTGATCGATTGCGCGGTCCGGCGTAGCGCTGGTCATTATGCGTGGGCCCCCTGAAGGATTGCCGGAGCGCGTGTCCGGTAGTCCCATTTTCAGCCTACGGTATTATGAGGGGCCTCACCGTACCACCTGCCCGAAGGTGCACTGTTACGTCCAACCGGTGGATCGGGAACGGTCGGCCACTGCCGACGATTAGAGTTGGCGACGCATTGTCTGACCGAAGGTGTAGTGGCTGCATCAACTGCGAAGCGGCAGCATACCAGCGTGAAAATTCAGCGGTGCGCACTCCTCGAGTTTTTCCTGGTGCTCCCGCTCCCACTAGCGTTGGGAGCGCAGCCATCGAACGCCGCAGCCTGTACCACTCCGCCTGGGAAAATCGCTCTGGTTCTGCCCGGCGGGGGCGCGAAGGGGTACGCACACGTGGGCGTGCTCAAGATTCTGGACTCGCTGGGTATCGCTCCCGATCTCGTCGTCGGCACGAGCATGGGTAGCATCATGGGCGCGGTTTACGCCAGCGGATATTCCGGCAACGAGATAGAGGCTCTGACCAAGCGATTCAACATCGGGCCCTACATAGGTCGATACCGGCCGCGCCCGCCACGCGTCTTCGGGATCACGGGGGCGACGGGATCTTCGGCACTCCAAAGCGAGCTTCCTGGTGCACCAGCGCCGAGCGTGCTGCTGAAGAAGAGCAGTGGCGGTGTTGCCTTCGAGACGAGCTTTGCCGACGAAGGCGCCGTCAATCTGCTTCTGACATCGATGATGCTCCGCGGCAACATGATCGCGCGGGGAAATTTCGATTCACTGCCGACTCCGTTCCGGGCGGTGGGAACGGATATCCATAGCGGTGCCAGAGTGACTATTGACCACGGCGACCTCGCTCGCGCGGTCCGAGCGAGCATGGCGATTCCTTTCGTGTTCGACCCGGGTGTCGTCGACAGTGTCGAGATGGTAGACGGGGGACTGAGTGAGAACGTGCCGGTGAAACTGGCGCGGGAGCTCGGCGCGACCACCATCATCTTGTCGACGCTGGATGCAACCGAAGGCCGGGACAGCCTCACGCGTGTGAAGGAGAAAGGCACGCTGGACATGATGCTCGATCGGATCTTCCTGGACACGCATCCTCCGCTTGGTCCGAACGACCTCGAGATTCGTACCGATGTCTCTGACGTCGGCAATCTCGATTTTTCGGAAAAAGTCGTCGACCTCCTCACCCAGCGAGGAGCTGCCGCTGCCCGGAAGGTGCTGATCGGATCGTGCCTGCCGCGTCCAGGGCGCGTCGTCGCCCCGATGCCTCCGATAACAACCGCGCTGGTAACGGCCGATGCCGCAGCCGGCTCTCACGAGCTGATTCGGAGCGCGGTCAGGTCGAAATATCGCGGTACAGCACAATCTCAGCGTCTCCGTTCTTCGCTCGATACCGTTCAGGCGCGAGCTGCCCACGCCGGAACGTTGGGGGTTCTGCGCTCATTGTGGCTAAACCCACAGCACGCGGACGGCGACTCCGTGGCCTTTGAACCGGAATTCACCTGGGCGCCGAAACGCACATTTGGCATCGGGGCGGCGTTCGATAATGATCTTGGTGGAGAGGCGTGGGTTGGTTGGGCCAATCGTCGTCTGGAGCTGGGTTCATTTCATCCGCTGGAGACCGGCGGACGATTCATGATGGGTTCCCGGCGCCAGGAAGTCTTGATGTCCTTTCGTAAAGCGATCGACGACGTTCGTTACGGGCCGAGCCCATTCGCGGTGGTGATGGCTGGCCGGGAGAGCTCTCCGTTTTTTACCCCGGGCCCGAATGGAGTGAACATCAAAGCCGATCTTCCGCTTTTTTCGGAGCAGCTACTGCAGCTCGGTTTCGACGTCCCGAACGGTGACAGCTGGGATATCCAGTTTGGCCCCGTTCTGCGTCATTGGCACGGCGGATTGACGCAACAGGGCGGGTCAGCGACTCCGTTTGGCGTCGCCTTTCGCGTCGACGAGGGCAACGAGAAGGAGAACATGTACAGCCGCGTCGATGCGGAAATGAATCAGCGTTACAGCCGGGCGAGTGCTCGCGTCACGCTGCTCATACCAAAATCATTCGCGCTGTTCACCAATACGTTTCGGATGGGCGGCGCCAGCGTTGAGGCTCCGTACGCTCAGTGGTTCCTCCTGGGTGCGACCGATGGCTTCCCAGGTCTGACCATCGGAGAAGAGGTCGGAACATGGACAGCCTCGTACATGCTCGACATGGCGAAGCCGCTCTTCGGACCGATCAACCTGCAGGTCACCGGCATGACCGGCACCGTCAGCAGAAGCTCGGATGTAAACTTTGGTGGTCAGTGGCTGTGGGGCACACGCATCGGAATCGGCGCCGATCCGCCGATCGGACTCATACGCCTACAATATGGACTCGCCTCTAACGGCCGACGCCAGTGGTTTGCACGTGTCGGACGCTGGCTCTAGCGCCGGAAGCCACATGAGCGCGTGGGGCATCATTTGGCGAACAGCCGTCGTCCTTCTCGGACTGGCGGCGTTCGTGCCGACTAACACGACCACACTCACCGCGCGCGCGAAGCCGGCCAGCAGCTACGAAACGGCTTTGGTCCTGGCGAAAGAGCTGCAGCGGTCTGACTCCAACGCCACGGCGGATGGAGCGACCATTGTGAGGGTTCACGGTCACGCGACGCCAAGAGCGTTCGTGTTATTCCATGGACTGACGAACTCGCCGCGCCAATACCGCGCGCTCGCTGACAGCATCTTCGACTCGGGTGACAACGTCGTCGTGCCGAGGCTGCCATGGCATGGCCTGAAGGGCGGCAACGCGGAGAATCTCGGAAAGATGACGGCCGATGCGCTGCGCGATGTGGCGGATGCGTCGATCAACGTTGCGACGGGTCTTGGCGACACCGTTGTCGTCTTCGGCGTTAGCCTCGGAGGCAACGTTGCGGCGTGGGTGGCGCAGAACCGTCCGGTCCAGCGAGTGATCGTCGCCTCGCCTGCGCTGGGGGTTTCACATCTGTCGACAACGTTCCAGACGCCAACCATGAATTTGATGCTGCGGATGCCAAACTATTCCAAGAGCGATCCGCCTGACACCCTGCGTCCGGACCGCTCCCTCGGCTGGAGCACTCACGGCGTCGGGGAGATGCTGAAGCTGGGAGCCGCCGTGCGAAAAGGAGCCGACAACACCGCGCCGCTGGCCCACGACATTCGAGTGCTGGCAAACGCCAGCGACGGCACGATCAACCGAGAGGCCATCGACGAGCTGGTCGAACACTGGTGGCAGAAAGGCGCGGCCGTCCAGTTCTATGAGATGGCCGACTCTCTCAAGCTCCCACACGACATCGTGGATCCCGACGAAGCTACGGCCCGAACAGGCGTAACCAATCCGGTGATACTCTTGCTTATTCGCGGTGGGACGCCAACGGCTAGTCAGGGAGCGCGGCTGATACAGCCTGCGCCGGCGAAACGCTGAGCGCCGCAGGTTCCCGTTCTACCGCATGCTCCTCAGTTGCTTCTCGTACATCCCGCGCGGCGAAATAGCTCAGGAAAGTACGAATGAGAGCGATAGCTCCGACCTGGCCCAGCTCTTCCCAGCTTGGCGCGATCGACGTGTGAACGATGTCGGCAGCCAGCTGGAAGGTGAGTGCGCCGATAAGCCATTTCAGGTAACGCACGTAAGTCGCGTGTGTGTTTAACTGGACTGATTCCCCAAAGGCGTTGCGAATCACTCCAATGAACGCCTCCACCGACGCAAAGGCGACGAGGATTATTGCCATCGCTTCGATAGCGAGGGCGATGTACTCGATGAACTCCGACGGCGCGACTTCCATGGCACGCAATGATGCTCTGCCCGTGCCGATCGCTGACAGGTGCACTTTCGGCTAGTCGGCGGTAACAATGCGGTCGCAGATCACAAGACGACGCTCGCCGCTCCCTTCGCGCATCTCCCTGCACCTTTGCCCAGTGGCAGCACCCTCGCGAATCGGCAATCATCTCGCAGTTTCTCTCACCGGAGTAATTGCCTGTGCGCGTTTTCACGCTGGCTGCAATCGGCGCTGTTGCTGTTGTGGGTATCTCGAGCGCGAGTACGCTCGTCGCTCAGAGCTACGCACCGAATCACCTCAGAGACACCTACGATTTAACGCTGTCCGGCGCGAACGTCATCCTCGGATCCGATCTGCGGGTTGACGGTGACGGGGGACCGGGAACGTCGAACGACGGTGAAAGCGTGCTGGGGCTGAGCAAGAACAAGTTTCAGCCACGATTCGCGTTCACGTGGCGGCCGGGCAGTAGGCACGAGCTCGAGGCCGGATACATGTTTGTGCGCAGAGATGCATCAACCGCGCTGTCCACCACCATCGTATTTCGCGACAGCACCTATCAGGTTGGGCGCCGCGTCAACACCAAATTCAACTCCGATCAGGCTTTCCTGAACTATCGGTTCGCGTTCTGGAACAAACCAACGAGCCAGGTTGGTGTTGGTGTCGGGGTCGGAGCGCTGTTCCTCGACGTCAGTCTCGATGCGCTGGTCGGCGGCAGCAGCAATTCAGTACAGTTCTCACGAGCCAAGACGTACACGGCCCCCACGGGATCGGTCGGTGGGTTCGGAAAATGGGCCTTCGGCAGCCAGTCGATCCTCCTCGCCGACCTGCGCGCGATCAAGGTGAATATCGGCGACCTGGATGCCACGATCTATGAAGGTGGAGTCAGTTACCGCTACTACTTCGTGCCGAAATTCGGTGGCGAGCTCGGCTATGGCGGCAGCAGCTATCACCTCAATCTCACCCAGAAGAATGACAGCGGTGGCGACATGAATACCGACCTGAAGTATTCGCTTCAGAACATTCGCTTCGGGCTGGTCATCGTTCTGTAACGCGCGGAGCAGGATCCAATTCGACAAACCTGAATCACCCGGTGGCGCTTCGCTCTCCTAGAAGCGCCACTCTCTTATCAGGAATGCTCCGAACGCGCTGGTCGTGACGACATCCTGAACTCGCGACAGCGTCGGTTCCTGGAGCAGATACCGCGTGTCGATGCCGGTCTCCAGACGGTAGCCCTTGAAACCGCCGAAGCGGTGCACGTACTGCGCGCCGGGTCTCGAGAAATCCAGCGGCGATTTCAGCAGCACGAAAGTGTGCGACTTGACGTACTTGCCGAACTCGACCTGCGTCGCGCGCAAAAAGGTGCCGACGTCGGTCTGTACGTCCGCCGGCGTAATGTTGAACAGATCCGCGCCAAGCG
>JBJMOT010000023.1:0-18602 GCA_045803585.1 Gemmatimonadaceae bacterium | reverse complement strand
CTTGGGAAGTCATAGTAGTGAACAACAACTGCTCAGACGACACCGATGTCGTACTCGCTGAGTATACGAGCAAACTTCCGCTCGTCCGTCTCTTCGAGTCCACGCCAGGAAAATCGTTCGCCGCGAATCTCGCAGTCAGGGAAGCCAAGGGGGAATACATCGTCTGGACCGACGATGATGTGCTCGTTGATCCCAACTGGCTGAAGGCGTACACGGCTGCCTTTATCACCTGGCCTGAAGCGAGTTTGTTTGCCGGGGCGATCGACCCGTGGTTCGAGGGGTCTCCTCCGGGCTGGCTCGAGAGAGTTTTCGATCAGGTAGCGAATGCTTACGCTGCACTCGACTATGGACCCACTGGCTTCGCCATGTCTCGCGATAGCTACCCCTATGGTGCGAACATGGCGCTCAAGCGAAGCGCCCATTTAGAAGAACCTTACGATACCAGACTCGGTCCGCGTCCAAACAGCGGCATTCGCGGAGAAGAGATGATGATGGCCAGGCGCCTTCTCGCTCGCGGTGCAATCGGGCGCTGGGTTCCAGAAGCGCGCGTTCGTCACTTCATTCCGATTAAGCGCCAGACGTTGGACTACTTACAGGAATACTTTCTCGGCTCAGGCGAGGTCCTCGGTATGGTTGGGGAGAAATCCGCCGTCGGGCACCTGGCTTTCGGGCGGCCGCTTTGGCTCTGGAAAGAGGCGTTGATTTCCGAGATCGGCTATCGGTTCGGCCGGATATTCCAGTCGCCCGAAAAGTGGATTGGATCCTTTAAGGCGGCCAATGTTGCGCGCGGCAGACTGAAGACCTACGAGTCGTCGACTGCCAGTTAGTTGTGCAGCGTTATTTGGGCAGCGGATTACCGCTCAAAACGTCGCGCAGCAGCTGATCGAAGGTGTTGCCCTTCGACTGCCAGGAAAAAATGGAGCTCGCCGTCGCGCGTGCGAGTTGGCCGAGCGATGTGCGGCGGTCGGTATCTGTCAATAGATCCACGACCAACTTCGAAAGCTGCGGGCCTTCAGCTGTGGCGAGTAGTTGCTCTGGAGCCTGAGCCAAACCGTTTCTCGCCATCGGGGTCATCGCAACCGGCGTACCGACTGACCACGCTTCGAGGATCTTATTCTTGATCCCCGCGCCCGTCTGCATTGGCGCCACGGCGAGCCAAGCCTCTGCGAGACATGCCTGCACACTCTTTACGTCGGCAAGGACCTCGATGCCAGGCCGTGAGGCGAGTTCGACAACTTCCGGCGCCGGGTTACGCCCCACGATTTGAAATACCGCATCGGGAATCTGCGCGTGAACCGCCGGCCACACGTCGTCAGCAAAATAGAGAACTGCTTCGACGTTGGGTTGGTATGTCATTACTCCGGTAAACATTACGGATGGCCGTGCTGATCTTTTCACAGGCCCGATGTCGGGTGCGTCGACGCCGTTGGGAATCACCCTGACGTTACGCACGCCGATAAATCTTCGCAGTACCTCGGCGTCGGAGTCTCCGACGACGACTGTCGCGGCGGATTCGCGTCGCATCTGCAATTCGTACCTGAACACGTGCAGGAAATTGCTAAGCCGCTGCCGAAAATCCACCGGATGACGAGTATGCTTCAGCGCTCTCCACGCTGACAGTGTCATGCAGTCGACGCGGTCGCTGACGGAAACCGGCATCGCCGGAATCGATCCGCGCAGGTATTCCATTCCCCCCCAGAACAGGGCGAGGCTCGGGCGGTGCACCTGGATGGCTCGACCAACCGCCTCGACCAGCGGCCGGACGTCATATTGTGACGGCAGATACATCCATTGATCACGACGCGGGACGTTGATTTCAGCCGCCAGCGTGACTCCGTTGGTAGCGGCTGACTCGCCACCGTCGGGGCACACCAGGACGATTGGCCAACGCGATGAGAGCTCCCGCAGGAGACACGACACACGGAGCGCCATACCGTCCGAAGCTGGCCACGGAGGAACGGGTGAAATTGCCAGAAGGGTAGATCCGGACTCGGCGGCGGGATTTTCGAATACCCGTGATCCTCCCCGTGTGTACGGCGACTTGGTAGTCAAACTCTTGATTGTCTGAGGCACCCAGGTGTTGGGGAGGGATGAGGAGTGGTGAGCAACGGATTGGCTGGCGGTAACTCGAGTGGCGTTTGCAACCCGGGTGCCGAGCCGACGGACCGAGCGACTCGACTTTGGAATTCTCTAACCGCATGTAATATCAAGGCTTACTTCGGTATCACAATGGGCAGTTGTTCGGCCTCTTCGACGGGTTCTTCCTCGCTTGTTGGATGCCTGCCACATGCCTGACACGCGCGCTCAATCCCGCCCCGAAAGGTCGGCTTGGTTTATACCTCGGAATCGCCGAGCCAGTCCAACTCCGAGCATCAGGCCGCCAACGGCCGCGAGCCAATCGCCAATCGGGGTCGGGGAAAGGCCAAAGGCGATCGGCGTAACACCCAAGCCCGCTGCCACGAACACCGCAACCGCGGCCCAAATCGTTGCGTAGGATCCGACAACGGTTTCCGGTACACGGGATATCATTGCGCGCGCCGCCCAGTATCCAATCGGCAAAACCAGAAACGCGAGCCAAACCCAACTAAGTATGCGCTCGTTCACAGTTCCCTCGATGAACCACTGGGCGGGCAAAACGAGCGTCCAGCCCAGCGAGATGGTCACCGGAATCTGACTGCCACTCGTCTCCGTTGGTGTTTGCGCGCTGAGGATGACTTCCCTGGTATAACGACCGGCGAGCATTAACGAATCAGCCCGACGTTGCGCTCCACTGGTTGGCGCCAGGGGAAACGCTCCACGAAGGCCAAAGATTGGAGGACGGAGGCGCAGGTCTGCTGCTCCGGTATGAAATGCAAAAATCATTTCTCGCCCGTGTTGCGCGAGAAGGACTATTTCCCTTTGTTCGGCATCGACCAGACGCAGGATCGGAGCGATTCCTTCCGGCGCATACGACGGGGCAACTGTGACCGCCACAAGATCTCGTCCACGAAACTGGTGGCCCGCGAGATCGGCCTCGCTGAGATGGGCGTCTCGTATCGCGACCCCGCCAATGGTCGCGGCCATGACTCGCCCACGAAAAAGGTCAAAATTTCCAAGTTCCGGCGCGAGCTCTCCGTAAAAGATCGACCCCGGATTGGATGGAGCCAATGCGAACGCCGACAAAATCTGAATAAGAACCCAGAGGGCGGCCCAGCCGAGGCTGAGGAAAGCCGCGATTCCGGTGGCTGGCCGCAACCAGAACCGCGCACTTCTGGCAAGCCCGAAACCGACTGCCGCGCCGAGAGTGTTTGTAACTACATCGCCAACCGTCGCATCACGACCGGTGATGAAAAAGAGTTGCGTCGTTTCTACAGTCAACGACAGGGCGCACGCCACCAGGCATGTCCGTCGAAAGGGGATGTCGGACAATGCCAGCCCGATTCCAAGCGGGATGAAGAGTAGAACATTGAGGACCGAATCCACACCGCCGAGAGGACCGCAAATGATGCAAAGATGGGCATCCATGGAGTCACCGGACGCCGGTTGAAGGGTCGCCACCAGAATGGCGCCGACGCTTATGAGTGTGAGGAGCCGCCCTATTCGGGGTAGGTGTGGCGTGGAGGCCACATTACCTGACATCACGGTATATATCGAGCCGTAGTCAACTAGTGGCCAAGTGAGCTTTGTCGTTATCCCGCAAGGAGATAGCGCACTGAGGACGAGGGTCCGCACAGGCCCCGACCATGGCATTTGAAGTGCGCACGAGGGGCGCGACGAAGTCTCGGTCCGACCCGCGCAATCCCACTCCCTGGTCATGCATCCCAAAAAGCTCGATACCTCGCATTTCTTCACGGTAGATGTCGAGGAGTACTTTCACGCCAAAGCGATGGAGTCCGTCGTCAAGCGCGATGAATGGCTCTTGCAACCGAGTCGGGTAGCGAACAGTGTCGATGCTTTGCTTGGAAGTCTCGACAGGCATCGCGCTCACGGGACGTTCTTTGTGCTTGGATGGCTGGCCGACCAGTGTCCGCAAATCGTGCGCGCGATCGCCGCGGCTGGACACGAGGTTGCGTCGCACGGTTATTGGCACGATCCCGTTACGAGACTGGATCTCAAAGGCTTTCGCGAAGATGTTCGATCATCGAAACAGGCTCTCGAAGATTTGCTCGGATGCGCCGTGCTCGGATATCGTGCCCCCAATTTCTCGATTGTACCGGGCGGCGAATGGGCGTTCGATGTCCTGCTCGAAGAAGGTTATCGATATGACTCCAGCCTTTTTCCGGTGCGGCGGCCTGGTTACGGCTATCCGACAGCTCAGCGAGCGCCGCACCTGCTGCGAAGACCGGCTGGCACACTCGCCGAGTTTCCGCTCGCGACCACGAAGGTCTTTGCGTACAACGTTCCTGCGGCGGGTGGAGGCTACCTCCGTCAGTTTCCCTACGGGGTGATCCGTCGCGCCTTTCAGGAAGCGAGCGATCGCGGCGAGCCGGCGACGTTCTACATCCATCCCTGGGAGGTCGATCCAGAGCAACCGCGTTTACCTGTTTCAAGCGTTACTCGAATTCGCCACTACCGTGGTCTGGAAGGTACGCTTGCCCGGATTGAGCGACTCCTCGGAGAGTTCAGATTTGACGCGATCGCCACGTACCTTCCACACCTCGAGGCCAGCGCGACTGCGGCGAAGGTGGTAGGCGCAGCGTGATGATCCGCGTAGAAAAATATACCGGAAGCGAAGAAAGCTGGGACGACTTTGCCGTGAGTCAGCCAGGCTTTACGCATTTTCACCGACTGCGCTGGCGGTCGGTGATCGGTGAAGTCTTCGGTCATGAATGTATCTACCTCGCGGCGAGAGATTCGGACCACGAGATCGTGGGCATCTTGCCGCTGGTCCGCGTCCGTAGCGTGTTGTTCGGCCACTACCTCGTGTCGATGCCGTTTCTGAACTATGGCGGTCCCCTCGGCACCGAAGCCGGAGTCCGGGCACTCGTTCACGAAGCCAGTGAACTCGCCCGTCGTGACAGGGTGAAGCTGCTGGAATTGCGAAGCGCGATGGCACTCCCGATCGATCTTCCGGTGTCGCATCGGAAGGTGACGATGTTGCTCGATCTACCCGATAGTCCGGATGCTCTGCTCAAGAAATTCGGCGCAAAGCTTCGAAGTCAGATCCGTCGTCCGCAAAAAGAGGGAGTTACAGTCGCCTTCGGACGAAAGGAAGTGGACTCGTTTTACACGGTTTTCGCCCGCCACATGCGTGATCTCGGAACGCCGACTCAGTCCCTGGCATTCTTTCGTCGGATCGCTGACGAGTTTCCGGATGATTGCTGGTTCGCGTGCGCGTATCTCGCGGGGCAGCCTGTCGCGGCCGGGTGCGGTTTTCGCTTTGGCGACCAATTCGAAATGACCTGGGCGTCGTCTCTGCGCGAGTATAACCGTGAGGCGCCCAACATGCTTCTTTATTGGGCGTGCATGGAGCAGGCTGTCAATGACGGCGTCAAAGTTTTCAATTTCGGACGATGCACGCCAGGTACTGGAACGCATCGGTTCAAACTGCAGTGGGGAGCGCGCGAGCACGCTCTCTGGTGGTACAGCCTTGCCGCATCGCCCGAAACCACAACGCCTTCTCCAAACGAGGGGGCATATCGATGGGGCCCTCGGGTCTGGCGCCGCCTGCCGGCGTCGATCGCGACGGCTTTTGGTCCATCGATCGTGCGCTACATCCCATGACATGGCGCTGGCAGCCGCCCGTGTTATCGCCGGTCTCCTCCCGCAGCCTCATCGACGGTCTCGGCGCGGCGATTGGGCTGCTCTCGCGCGATCACGAGAGTGCCATCGCGTCCCTATGTCAGCGCTACCGGGCGACTGATGCGCTCCTGACCAACAGCGGAACATCGGCTCTGATTCTCGCGCTTCGCAAGGCGATTCCTCGAGGTGGGACTGTCGCTTTTCCCGGATACGCTTGCGTGGACCTGACGACCGCCGCGCTCGGAGCAGGTGTGAAGGTTCGATTGTATGACACGGACCCCGCGACGTTGAGTCCCGATCTCGATTCGGTGAGACGGGTCCTCGATCGCGGAGTCGATGGAATTGTCGTAGCCCACCTTTACGGTTACCCCGCCGACGTACCCGGTGTTAGGGCTCTCGCGGCCGAATCAGGAATTCCAGTTATCGAAGATGCAGCACAAGGCGCGGGGGGCACCTTATGTGGAAGACTACTCGGTTCGCTCGCGGACTTCTCGATACTCAGTTTTGGCCGAGGGAAGGGAATGACGGCCGGTTCCGGAGGCGCACTCCTCGTTAAGGAGCGCGAGCTCGCCGAGTGGACGAAACGCGTACGCGCGGAGTTTGGCGGCTCCTCCGCCGGAGTCGCGGGCGTGATGGCGCTCGCCGCTCAGTCTGTGTTCGCACGTCCCTCGATGTACCGACTTCCTGCATCCGTTCCGATCCTGAAACTCGGCGAGATGGTGTATCACGCACCCACCGAGCCTCGATCGATTACTGCGTCTGCGGTTGCGATTCTCAATTCCGCGCTGCGAATCAATGATCGGGAAGTTCAGTCCCGAAAAGCTCGCGCAAATCGGCTGCTGTCACGATTCGCCGATTCGAGGATGGTCGCGCCAGTGCGGGCGATCATGGGAGGCGAATCCGGATTCCTTAGGCTCGCGTTGCTCGATGCGAGTGGCCAGAAGTTGCCGCACATCGCTATCGGTGCCGTTCGCGGCTATCCATCTACGCTGGAACAACATCCTCAGCTGCAACCGATCCTCGCTTCTGGCGAGCGGGCAGGCAAAGGCGCTGAATTCCTGCGTGATAACCTGTTCACCTTGCCGACCCATTCGCGAGTCACCGTCGCCGATATCGATCGGCTCGGAAAGTGGTTGGGTTCGCCCGCGTGACAGTCGCTTTTGTGTCAAAGCAGTCGAGCGGAATTGCGCGGGTCCTACACGGAGTGACCAGGATCGCGGCTGACGTGCCGCGTCGGGCCCGTGTGACGTACGATCGTGCGCTCCACCCGAGTCGACACGCATCGGTGCGCAGAAAATTGGCGAAGAACGTGCCACCGAAACGCATACTGGTTCTGTGTTACGGCAACGTGTGCCGCAGCCCTTACCTTCAGGCGGCTCTCCAGCGTGAGTTGCCAGAAGTACAGGTCATGTCTGCGGGCTTCATTGGCGCGGGGCGATCGGTTCCTCCGATTGCGCTTGAACTTGGTCGGAAGAGAGGCTTCGAGCTGGCGACACACCGGTCAACCCTCGTTACCCCGGCCGCGATACGGGATGCGGATGTCGTAGTGGTGATGGACGCTGAGCAAGCGCGACGGGTGGCTGGATCATTTCCGATCACGCTTGACAAGATCGTGATCGCACCGGATCTCGCTCCGAAATTCGCGGGGGTCCGAGCCATCCGCGATCCGATGAACCAGCCTGTCAACGTGTTCATTTCGGCGTTCGACCATCTCGATCGATGCGCTGCCACTTTGGTCGGCGCGTTGCGGACGGCCCGGTAGGCTCCGACATCGAATGTGCGCGAACTGACGGTTTGAATGGCTGGTACGAGTCCTCTATTTCCCCAACATCGCTGTGGCGGATATACCACACATTGGGTTGCACCACCTGGGATTCCACAGCCAGGTTATCGCATAACCTTTATGATGTGAACGAGTTAGGTCGCGGCCAGCGCAACCGGTGACGGACCTTTTTTTGGGGTGCCAAGCTTGCAAATCCGCTAGTCGTCTGAGGCCATCGGTCGCATGCGCCGAAATCACTCCTCAACCGGGACCACGCTTACGATGACCACGACGCCAGTTACCACGGAAACCAAAAACCTCTTGACGTTACAAATGGCCAGTTTGGAATCGATAGTAGCCATAAGGTCGCGGCACACGTCGGTGATTACCTGATGTCCGGCATAGCGGGCATTGCCCGACGCGTACCGACAGGAGTCTCTGCGGAATTGCTGGGCCGGATGGCCGCCTCGATTCGGCACCGCGGTCCCGATGCCTACGGCTTCTACATGGGCCAGCGGGTCGGATTCGCGCACGTCCGCCTCAGCGTAGTTGATCATGCCGGCGGGGCGCAGCCCATGGCAAACGAAGGCGGCCAGATCGTCATCACTTATAACGGCGAGATCTTCAACCATCCCGAATTGCGACGGGAGCTGGAAGAGAAGGGACACGTCTTCAGAACGCGATCTGACACGGAAGTTCTCGTTCACGGATACGAAGAATGGGGTGTCAGCCTTCTGAAGCGGCTCAATGGAGAGTTCGCCTTTGCCATCTATGATCGGGCGACTGAAACCGTGTTTGTTGCGCGCGACCGATTTGGCGTTCGCCCGCTGTTCTACGCACAGAGCAGAGACACGTTTTGTTTCGGATCAGAAATCAAGGCAATACTTGCCTCTGGCGAGGTCGACGCCTCGCTTGATCGTCGGGGACTCGATGAGATCTTCACGTTTACCGCGGCCCTCCCCCCGCGGACTCCATTCGCAGGTATAGCATCCCTAGAGCCTGGCACTTACGGACTCCTCAAAGATGGAGCTCTCTGGCTGCACCGTTATTACGAGCTCGATTACCCCGAGGCGGAGGCCGAGCCGCTGGATGTGATCGAGCAGCTCGACGAGATAATGCTGCGCAGCGTCGGCATGCGGATGCGTGCGGATGTGTCGGTCGGCGCATACATGAGCGGTGGACTTGACTCATCGATAACTGCGTCGCTCGCGGCGAGCGCTTCGCCGGACACGCTACGCACTTTTTCAGCCTCCGATGACGATCCAGCCTCGGATCTCCGGGTATGTCAACGCGAGTTGGCTGCGGAAATTGGCAGCATGCATGTGACGGCAGCGATAGGTCCGGCTACAATCGCGCGGAGCCTGCCGGAAGTTTTGTGGCACACAGAGATGCCGCTCCTTCGCACGAGCGCGGTGCAGATGTACCACCTCGCGAAACTCACGAGGGCGTCGGGCATCAAAGTCGTTGTAGCGGGCGACGGGGCCGACGAGCTGTTTCTCGGTCACGATCTCTTCAAGGAAGCCTCGGTTCGAAGATTCTGTCTGCGGAATACGGACTCCCCTGGCCGGCAGCGGTTGCTCGATCGTCTTTATCCCCATCTCGTTGCCGACGGAGATTCGGGAGAGTCGTGGCGCCATTTTTTGCTGGGCGCCGGTGCACCGAGAGACCCGCTGTTTTCGCACCTGCCGAGAATCCTCCTCGCCACGCGTGTTCGCGAGCTGTACGCGCAGGAGTTCAAGACGGGGCTCGACGAGATCGATGTGCTCGGCGAATTCCGCGGATCTCTTCCGATTCGGTACTTCGGATGGTCGCCGCTGAATCAGGCGGCGTACCTGGAGATGACAACTTTTTTCTCCCCATACGTTCTCAGTTCACATGGAGATCGCACGGCGATGGCGCACGGCGTCGAGGCACGGTTCCCATTCCTCGATCATCACCTCTTTGACTTCGCGGCTGCGCTTCCTACTGGATCACGACTGCGCGGATTGCGGGACAAAGAAATACTGCGTCGCTGGGCTTCGCGCATTCTTGGTCCCGGCGTCAGACACCGCCGTCGGAAGTCCTACACTCTCGATGCGCCCCGTTTCTTTGGCCCGGGGGCTCCACAGTGGGTTGCCGATCACCTCACGCCCGACGCGTTGAACCGCGTCGGCGTCTTCTCGGAATCTGCGGTCAATGGTCTGGTGAGACGATACCGCGCCGGCGCGGATACCGCCTTTCTGGACACGCAGGCCCTGGTCGGTGTTTTATCGACGCAGGTGTGGCATCATCAGTTCATCGAGTCGTTTGCCACGCCTACACCGCTATCGCTTGCGGGAGCCTCAGTAGTGTTGACCGAGACGGCTCCTGTTCTTACGTAAACTCGCTGCCCCGAACGAATGACGGTCAGCTCGCTCCATGAGCCGGAACCCTGCGCTGCTGAAGATCTGACGTCCTCTCCGCGCCCCTCGCGATGGTCGTTGGTCGCAAGGCGCACGGTGTATTTCGGCCATCAGTCAGTCGGGAGCGATGTGTGCGCCGGGATACGGGATCTTGCCACCGATTATTCATTGCCACTTACACTGGTTCAGACTCGGGAGCCAGAGAGTGTGACAGGACCAGCGTTCGTGAGTTTTCTGGCGGGTCGCCATCGCGACTATGCGTCAAAGAATGCCGCCATGTTGCGTTTGCTGGAGTCTCCTACACGCGCCCGCAACCCGCTGGTTCTTCTCAAGTATTGCTATGGCGATATCACCTCACCCAGCGAATACAGAATGTTGTTCGATGCGTATCGTGATACCGTTGACACCATTGAGTTCGAGCATCCGGACGTGGCACTGATTCACAGCACTATCCCCTTGACGACGGTCGAGAGTGGGTTCAAGGCGCGTACAAAGCGTTACCTGGGCCGCACCACTCGGCGAGATGCCGCACTTGGCCGGCATAGGTACAACGAGTTGCTGCGTGCAGAGTTCGGAGGGTTCGAGCCGATCTTTGATATCGCTCAGGTCCAGGCACTGAACGCTGACGGGACGATTTCCGGGTTTGCTTCAGATGGGAGCAAGATCGAGACATTGGCGGTGGAAAACACCGCGGGGGGCACCGATCTCAACCCGAGGTGCCGGAGACTCGCCGCAGAAGCTCTGCTCGATCTGCTCTCCACGGTGGTCGAGGACATCTGATGTACGCCGCGGGTAGAATATCGACTTCCTCCGGAGCCCGCGGTGGTTCACGACGCCTGTCGTCGAGTGCTCGCGGAGCCGCAGAACGCCTCGCGCTGGTGCGCGATCCACTACGTGTCGCGCTGTTCATACTTACCGTGCTCACGATCAGTCGCGTTCATCAACACTATCCTATTCTCGAGAAGTTTCGCCCCGCACTTCTGCTGTTCCTGGCCTCAGTCGTCTACGCTTACCTCAATCCGCGATACCTGACTCGTACGAACGTGTTTGGCGTTTGGCCAACGCGAATTACGGCAATGCTCGGGGTTTGGTCGTGTCTTACGGCGGCGTTCGGCATTTCGCTCGGCGCATCCGCAATCTTCATCCTTTCCACGTATGTGAAAGTTCTTGTCTACGGCGTCCTGATCGCGGTGAGCATTCGTCACGTCCGTGACCTGTTCACTTTTGTTTGGGCATACGTGATCAGCTGCGGCATCCTGGCCTATTTCTCGATTTTCGTTTTCGGAATTTCGAAGTCGACCAACAGCTACGTCAGCCGCCTGAGCAATCTTTACACTTACGATTCGAACGATCTTTGTGTGGTGATGCTCGTCGGTCTTCCCTTGATGCTGCTGCTACTAACTATCGAGCGAGGCGCCAAGCGTGGACTTCTGATGTTGATCCTTGTCGGAACTGCAGCAACGATTGCGCGCTCAGGCTCGCGCGGTGGTTTTATCGGGTTCATCGCCGTAGCGGCGGCGGCCCTGTTGTTAGTGAACGGCGTTTCCGCTGGAAAACGCGTGGTGGTGCTGTTGGTGACGCTCGTCGCGTTGGGTGTTGCAGCTCCGCCAGGATACTGGGAGCAGATGCAAACGATTATGACGCCCAAGCAGGATTACAACTATTACGACCGCGACGGTCGGAAGGCGGTTATGGAGCGCGGTCTGGGGTACATGAGTTCCTATCCAGTCTTTGGCCTCGGCATCGACAATTTCTCACGGGCGGAATGCACGATCTCACCGAAAATCTCACCTGCCTACACCGGCGGCCCGTTGCGCTGCACCGCTCCGCACAATTCTTACGTCGAAGCGGGTGCTGAAATGGGATTACCCGGATTGTTGATGTGGGCTTCGCTCGTCGTCGGCCTAGTTGTCGCACCGCTGAGATTGCGGCGACGTTTGCCGCGGTCCTTGTTGCGAGGAACCCCAGCGGAGCGATTTATCTACGGGGCGACCACCTATTTCCCGCTGGCCGCCATCGGTTTCGCAGTCAGCTCCTTTTTCGTCTCATTCGCGTGGATGGATCCGGTGTACTTCCTCGCCGCAATACTCACGGGTCTGTACGTCGCCACGCGTGCGGAGTTTTCGTCAGGGACTGGTGTGCCCGCACACCCGGTGGCCGAAAAGGCGCTTCCTGGCTGGCGCGTCAGGTATAGCGCCTGGCGGGCCGGGATGCGGGCGGAATCGGCCTCATCGTTGCCGGGTCTGATGCCTGTGGCACCGCCGCAACACTCGTCCTGAGTCGTCGGACGGCGGCGCCGTCACCGGCGTTCGCCGCAGTTACCTATGATGATATGGGTCAATGAGTTGCGAGACCGGCACACGTTCGTTGCGGCAGTTCCTCACGTGGCATTTGAAGTGCGAAACAGCGACCGAAACTGAACGCATTCGCGCTACCGCCACACTTTCCGGCCAAACGCATGACCGTCGCCGCGCGCCCGATTTCCCCGACGTATTCTCCAGCTTTCGAGCGAGGGCCCATTGATGGTCCGATGATCGTTCTCGAGTTCAATGAGCTGAGTCCTGCGCTGATGGACACTTTCATCAGCCAAGGCTATCTGCCGAATTTCAAGCGGCTGAGAGACGAGTCGTCGGTATTTACGACCGACGCTGAAGAAGTTGCGCCCAATCTGGATCCGTGGATTCAATGGGTGACCGTGCACAGCGGCCTCTCCTACGACGAACACGGAATCTTTCACCTCGGTGACGGTGATAAGCTCGCCGTAAAGTCTCTCTGGGATTTCATCGCGGAGCTGGGTAAGAGTGTCTGGGTGTGTGGAAGTATGAACATCAAGTACGACACCCCGGTTCGCGGCGCTGTCCTTCCCGATCCATGGACCGTCGGTACAAGTCCATCTCCAGCGCAGCTGGACCCTTACTATCTGTTCGTTCAGCGAAATGTTCAGGAATACACGAACGACCGGGTGCCGCTCTCGAAGGGCGATTACCTGCGGTTTCTAAAGTTCATGCTTGCTCACGGGCTGTCCGCCAAAACGGTCGCGTCGATCGTTCGTCAGCTGTGGAGCGAACGACGCACGGGCAAGGGAAAATGGAAGCGCGCCACGATCCTCGATAAGCTGCAGTGTGACGTTTTCCTGTGGTACTTCAATAAGCTGCGACCGGCGTTTTCGACGTTCTTCCTGAACAGCACTGCACACTTTCAGCACGCCCACTGGCGGAACATGGATCCGGAGCCGTTCAAGATAAAACCGACCGACGCCGATCAGGCGGAGTATCAGCACGCCGTGAGATACGGCTACGAAGAGATGGATCGCATCGTCGGAGACATCGTCGCGACGGCACCGGCGAATGCGGTCATCGTAATGGCGACCGCGCTTAGCCAGCAACCTTGCCTCATCTACGAGGACATCGGTGGAAAGACTTTCTACCGCGCGCGAACGTTTGAGCCGTTGCTCGAGTTCGCCGGCATAACCGGGTGCGAGAAGGTCGAGCCTGTGATGTCCGAAGAATTTCATCTGCGGTTCGGAAACGAGCGGGATGCGATCAACGCGGCCGAGCGCCTGGCTGCTCTGCGCATCGCGGGGGCTAAGGCGATGCAGGTTGAGCGACGCGACACTAACGTGTTCTCCGGATGCATCATCTACTCACAGTTGGAGCACGACGCTCTGCTAGAGAACGGCCCAAATGGAAAGAGCACACCTTTCTTCCGGCTGTTTTATCAGGTCGAAAGCCTGAAGAGTGGGATGCATCATCCCGATGGAATCCTCTGGATGCGCATTCCCGGGATTCGACCAGCGGCGCATCGCGAGAAGGTGTCCCTTAAGGATCTTGCCCCGACGATCCTGTCGCTCTTCGGAATCGAGAAGCCGGCATACATGACTGGCAGGGTATTGCCGGTCGGATCGCCCGCTTACAGAAGCTAGAACGTGCACCGCATCCTGAAGCAGCCGATAGAGAACGCCATGTCGTCATCGCCCGTCCGGTGGCTGACTCAGCGGCGCGTGCGAGGAAAGCGTTTGATCCTTGCTTACCATGGGATCATTCCCGAAGGCCGGCAGCCCGCTGGTGAGCGCGCCCTATTCATCGCACAACGGACCTTCGCAAGGCAGCTCGACGCGCTAGTCGCCGAAGCCGATGTCGTGCCGCTCGATCGCATCGACGACGCTGGGACCGCGCGTCCTCAGGTTGCCATTACGTTCGATGACGCCTACGCGGGGGCTGTGAACGAAGGTGTGCAGGAGCTCGTGAAACGCGGTCTTCCGGCGACCATCTTCGTCGCCCCCGGGCGGCTGGACGGCCACGTATTCTGGTGGGACGCGTTGGCCGACGGGAATGACGTCCTCGACCCGCAGATGCGGCATCACGCGCTGTACGCGTTGTCAGGCACCGACGAGAGGGTGAAGTCATGGGCCTCGAGCAACGCCCTCCGATTGTCTGAGACCGTCCCGGCATACGCTCGCGCGGCAACCCGCGCTGAGCTGGCTGCGGCCGTGGCAAAACCGGGAATCACGGTCGGATCGCACAGTTGGTCGCACCGGAATCTCGCCGCGCTCGGCATGAGTGATCTCGTTGCCGAAGTGCGCGACTCTCGGGCCTGGCTTCGCGCCGAATTCGGCAAGAAAGCTCTCGATTGGTTCGCGTATCCATACGGTTTTGATTCCGACGACGTCCACCGAGCTGTCGCGGAGGCGTCTTATGCGGGCGGTCTCCGCGTTGGCGGAGGCTGGCATTATCCCAGTGACGCCTCGCGATTCACTCGCCCGAGATTCTGTGTGGGGCCGGGCCTCAGCCTCGCAGGCTTCCGTGCGCGACTTCATGGAGCGCGTCTCAAATGACGGACGATCTGATGAACGCCGATGATCCGGTTTGGGGGACGCCTGTCCTCACCAAGCCCGTGCGTGAGCAGTACCAGCCCGTTGCTTCCAATCATGGGAGACGCGGCGAACACAGCTCACCTCGTCGCCCGGAAACGACGATCCTCGTCCGTGCCTTCAACGAAGAGCGATGGCTCCCGGAGGTATTGGCGTCGATCGACGAGCAGACCTACCGCGACTTCGAGCTGCTGCTGGTTGACTCAGGATCCATAGATCGGACGCGCGAGATTTTCGCAGGCCACGGCGGACGCGTCATAAGGATGCGTTCGGACGATTTCACGTTTGGGCACTCATTGAACGTAGGCATCCGCGAGGCTCGGGGCTCGTTCATTGTCATACTCTCAGCTCACGCCATACCAACGAACCCAACCTGGCTCGAGCGCCTTATCACGCCGCTCCGTCAGCCGAATACGGCAATGGTCTTTGGCGGTCAGCGTGGGCACGAATTGTCGAAGTTTTCCGAGGCGCGAGACTTCGAGAGGATCTTCCCGGCCAAACCGCAGCTGATGAACGAGTACGAGGTGTTCGTCAACAATGCCAACTCGGCGATCAGGCGCGACTTGTGGGAGCAGCATCAATTCGACGAGGGACTGCCGGGGCTTGAGGATGCGGAGTGGGCGAAGCACTGGGTGCTTCGCGACATGGAAGTGCGGTATGAGGCTGATGCGTCGATTTTCCATATCCATACCGAGTCGTGGCCACAGGTGCGCCATCGCTTCTACCGCGAAGGCATCGGCGGACGTTGGACCACTGTCAGGATAATTCGAAACATTCCCGGGGAGATTCTTCGGGAGCTTTGGTGGACCATATGTGACCTCGCTTTGTCGCTCCGTGAAGGTCGCCTTCGCAGGCTCGCTGGCGGGATATTCACGTACCGGTATCACAAGACTGTCGGCATCGTGAAGGGGATTCTGGACAGTCGGCGAATCACGAATCCGTCAAAGCGTGCCGAGATTTACTACCGGACCGGATTTCCTGCTCTGACCATTCGTGGTCCTCACGATGCGGTGATCGAGCAGCGCTCGATTCCAACGCTGAAGCCTGGCGAAATCCTGGTGCGTGTCGCGTATGAAGGAATTTGCGCTACGGATCTGGAGATCTTCGAGGGACGACTCGGCTACTACAAATCAGGTATGGCGAAATATCCAATCGTTCCTGGACACGAGTCATCGGGCACCGTTGTATCGCTTGGCAAACGTGTGACGAAGTTCAACGAGGGAGACCGGGTTGTCGTCGAGTGCATTCAAGGGTGCGGAGCGTGCCGCGATTGCCAGGATGATAGCGCTATCAAGTGTAGTGAGCGACGTGAAGTAGGGGTGATGGGGAAGGACGGCGGTTACTCAATGTATCTCGTAACTCATGCGCGCTATGCGCACAAAGTTCCGGATGGCGTGACGTTGGCTAAAGCCGCATTGGCCGAGCCCCTGGCAGTTGTGATCAAGGCTCTTCGGCGGCTGGGTGCGACAGAGTCGGAGACGCCTAGACGCTGTGCGGTAGTTGGCGCTGGAACGATCGGTCATCTCGTCGCCCGGGTGCTTGCGCAGCGAGGCCATTCAGTAACGGTTTTTGATCGTGAAACATCAAGGCTCGCCTTATTGGAGGACGTCGCCGAGACATCCACCTCGTTCGAGAACCTTAGTGAGTTTGATTGGCTAGTGGAGGCGACCGGCGATCAGGCAGCGCTGACCGCGCTGCTGGAAAAGTCGCGCACCGGCGCTACTCTCTTGCTCATGGGCTTTCCTTATGCCAATCACAACTTCACGTTCGAGTCGATCGTGGGGTTCGACAAAGCTGTGGTGGGTTCGGTCGGTAGTAACGGATCGGACTTCGATGAAGCGCTCGCAACGTTGCCATTCCTGGAGACGAAGCCCTTCCTGCAGTCTTCCTATGCGCTCGAAGATTACGAGAGTGCTTGGGCCGACGTGCGCTCGCGCGCGCACATCAAGGTTATGCTCAGAATCGACCCCGCAGCGACGTAAGCAGTTCGCGGACGAGTGACCGTGCCATCCTGTAAACGGTGTCGAAAGAATAGCGCCAGTCTCGCGCTTCGAAATCGAAGTACGCGCGGGGACGTCTGTACGAAGCGAACACCTCCCGCCAGGAAATGAGCTTAGCCCTCCGGTAAGCGAAGATTGCGGCGACGTCGTTGCGAAGGTCGATATGTCGAAAGTCAGCGCCGCTCGGAGTTACCGGACTAAAACGTTTCCCGATTATGTCGAGATAGTGCAACCAGCACAGATCGACCCCAGCGTACGGCGCAGCGTCACCGCCGCCGGTCAGGCGGGGGTTGGCCTCGATCAACTTCATCCGGCCATCTCGCGCGTCGCGTTTCATTTCGATCTCGCAAATACCAGAGTAGCCGAGGCGGCGCAGGAATCTGTCACAGATCTCGTCGGTCTCGGCATCCACAACAGGCTCGGTCACGCTGGCGGGACCGAACTGAAGCGGGTTGCAGCGAAGCTCGCGGAACATTGCGTTGGCGATACGCCGGCTTGAACTGTCGTAGCAGGCGAGATAAACCCTTTTGTCCGTATCTTCGCCGAGAATTATCTCTTGTGCGATTGTGTTCGGGTTGACCGCTGCAGCGAGCTTCCAGCTGTTCACCAACTCGGTTGGCGTTTGCGCTATTGCGATCTTAGCGTACGACAGCGGGTGACTCGCGGGAAAGCTCCGCCATTCGCGGAAGTGCAGCGGCTTAAGCAGGCAGGGAAACTCTGCCTCCTTCGCGAATTCTGTAATGTCTTCGAGGCGATTGACGAACCGAGTGCGGGGCAAGGGCATTCCGTGCTTTTCCGCCAGTTCGTATTGCGTCTCCTTGGTCGCGAGCAAACCCTGAATGGAAATACCGGCGGAGAGCCTGTAGTGCTTCCCGAGTTCGTCGGCATGTTGGGCGATCGCGGACACAAACTGGTCTGCGCTGGGAATGAGCACGGGTTTGCCACCCATAGTTCCGGCGAGCCGAATCATGAATGCCACCCACGCGTCCGGCTCGCTGTCCGGGTCGGGACAGAGATGCGCGGGACCGTATCTGGAATGGAATCCCGGCAGGTCACCATCGGTATCAAACGAAGTTGCGGATACGCCTCGGCGGGCGAGTGCGCGGACCCCAAGCACGCCTGTGCGATACGCACCTGCGATTACAGCCGCAGGCCAGTCCGGCGCAGCTCGTTTCGGGATTGGTTCATAACCAGGTGGCTCGTGTGCTGAAGCCGGCGCATTGTCAAACGAGGATGCCCCATGTCCAACCGTCGCTGTCATGTGATCGATAAAGTTTGTCTTCTGCGCCGTACGCTGTCATAAATCGAGAGATATCTGTCCGCCATCACTTTCACTGTGAATTCCCTCTCTGATCTGGATGCTGCCGCCGCGGCCAGCTCGTCCCGCTGACCCGGGTTGGTTAGCAAGTCGCGTAGAGCTTCTCTGAGCGCGCCGAGATCTCCGGGCGGCACCAGTAATCCTTCGCATCCATTGGTGATCGCCTCCGGAATACCTGCCGTGGCGGAGGCGATGATGGCTTTGCCTGCGGCCATTGCCTCCAGTAGCGCCATCGGAAGGCCCTCCCACAACGATGGCATCACGAACACATCCGCCAGCGCCAGAAGGTCTTCGATGTCGCTGCGGCCCATGGCGATGTGCACCCTATCGTCTATCCCGTGGGTGCGAATGTAGTCGAGAAGGAAATCATGCTCGGGCCCTCCGCGACCGGCAGCGATGATGACCTTCCAGGAAGTGGAGAGCCCCGCGTCGCGGAGATTGACAAGCGCCTCCAGAAGCATGCGATGATTCTTGTTTCGCTCGAGGTTACCCACCGCCAGTATGAGCGTGTCGGCCTCTGTTATACCAAACTCGCGCGCCACTCGATTTG
>JBJMOT010000004.1:0-24202 GCA_045803585.1 Gemmatimonadaceae bacterium | reverse complement strand
TCGGTTTCCTTGAGGCCGGACTCGAGCTTGGCTCTGTTCCAGAGAGGCCTGGTGTAATCGAGCTGTCCCGTGAACTGCTTGGTTACACCGTCATTGGCGTCGAGCTCGCCCTGAATGGAAGGTCCAGCGCTCGTGCCATCGGCATTCTGTGGCTCGCGCCACAGCAGAGTCGCGTCTTCGTCGTGCGAGCGGCTGAAGCGAAGCTCTGTTGAGAGCTCGTGGGTACGGGGCGTGATGGTGTGCTTCCACGAAAGTGAATTGTCAACGACCAAGCCTTTGCTCTTTGTGTTCTTGTCCATCAGGTACCGGTCGGTGAATACCTTATTGGCATCGTACTCGTAGTAACCCGCGAGGGACGCGTCGTTGGAGTGGCGCTTGTTCAGGGTCAGCGCGTTGGAGACGACATCCTTGTCGGTGACTTTGAAATCGATGTTGCCGGTAAGATTGTGGCCCCCGCTCTTGGTGGCTCCGTCGATGTTCTGGTTGGTGTAATCCAGCGGATCACCAGTCTCATCGAAGCGCAGACGATCGTTGATGCCAACGATACCGCGATCGTCCGAGTTGAACCCGTAGGTCCCAAACAGCGTCACCTTGCCCTGCTGGTAGCCAACATTCGTCCCGACATTGAGGCGACTCGGCGAAGCGAACCCGGAGTTGAGACCGCCACTGTAGCCGAGGTCGGTGTTGGCCTTCAGAACGATGTTGATGATGCCGGCCATCCCTTCCGGATCGTACTTGGCGGACGGGTTGGGCACGACCTCGACGCGCTCGACGATGTTCGCCGGAATCTGCTTGAGATACGCGGACAGCTGTGAACCCTTGATAGGGGTTGGACGGCCGTTGATCTGGATGGCGACGTTCTCGTTGCCGCGCAGGCTCACCTTGCCCTCGGCATCAACCTCGACCGATGGCGTGTTCTGCAGGACATCGCTCGCATTGGCGGCGGCTGGCGCAACGTCTTTGGCTCGGTAGGTATTGCGATCGGGCTCGATCGTCACTGTCGGCTTCTCGCCGGTGACCTGAACGCTCTGCAGGGTCACGGACGCGCGCGCAAGCTTGATGCTGCCGACGTCAGCGGTCGGAGCAGCAGGGGTGATCGTGAATTCGGGAGTGTTCAACGGCGTGAAGCCGATTCCCGACACGCGAAGGTAGTAAGTGCCAGGACGAAGGCCCTGAATTCGGAAGGTACCGTCTTCAGCGCCGTAGACGCCGGTGACCAGTTTTCCATCCGCTTTGCTGCGAACGGCGACGGCGGGTCGCGCGACAGCGACGCTGCTGCTGTCCGCGCTGACGATCGATCCGCGCACTTCGCCCCCGGCCGGCGCCTGCTGCATCGCGCCTGGTGGACCTGCGGGATTTTGCGCGGGAAGTGAGACCGCGGCGAGATTCAGCGCGAGAGCGAAGAGGGCGAACAAGATGCGCTTCATGGGGCCAGCTCTTGAGAGTAGTGGGCGACGGGTAGTTAAGCAGGGAAAACCCTGTTCCCCGCACTACGAGTTTGACGCCCTCTGGTTTCAAAAGGTTGGCTGCGCCCGAAAGGTTCTTTAACCGCTTTCCAGGTCAGGGTGTGCCGAGGGTGTAGTTGAGGTCGTAGGAGTGTTTGCCGCCCTCGATTCTGATAGCCATTGTGCCGCTGATGCCCTCCAACTGGTCCGTCCCCGAGTCGGGGACAATAGTGATGACGAGGGATGGCGCTCCGCGGTTCATGGTGCCGGTGTGCTGGAGAATGAAGGCCCCGGTCCGGCCTTTGAGCGATCCGGTCACCCGTTCAATGGCGACGTAGCCCGCGGAGTTCTTGATCGGCGTACCGCCAGTAAGCATCTGGCCCCGGCTCGTGCCTTCGAGATCACCGTGGAACTGCTTCTCGATGGACATTCGGCCAAGCATGGTGCTGGCCGGATCCTCGTCCATTGCCAGCGGCTTGAGAGACACTTCGAATGGTCCAGTGGCGCGGCTCACGATTCGAACCTCCAGGCGAGGTGAGAGCAGGATGCTCACGCTACGAACACGCGCGACTGGTGGCAATAGCTGGTCGGGGTCATGGCAAAAGGAAGTACCGGCATCCCGAGGAGATGCATTTCCGTCCCACCGCTTCCAATGTTCGGGTGGTTCGCGTCAGCGATTGGAGCGCTGACGCAGTCGAAGAGTTTCCCGCTCTACGCGACGCGAGAGCGATCGGTTTCAGCGGAAGGCGAAATACCGACCGACTTTTTTTTATGCGCCACCGGTTTGAGTACTGCTCTCTCTCATCACCGCGCGTACGAGGCGATTCCACCCAGGGTGCGATCGCTCGATCTTCGCGGTGGCCCAACCGTGGCGATCGCACAATCCGAGCGCGACCGCTGGCGATCTGCTCACTCCCATGTTGCAATGAATCACGATTCGATCGACTGCCGGCCAATCGTCGATGAACCCCCCGATGGCGGCCGCGTGATCGCGCGCAAAGAGTATGTCGGTAGACTCTCCCAGCTCGATGATGTCGTCAAACGAGAGACGGAGGACAGAAGCGAATCGTGGCGAAACGCGCGCCGGCTCGGCGTCGGGATCGAAAATAGAAATGCAGATCTCGCGACCGCGCGGCTCGTACGACTCTGCGTCGTCGCGCGAGAGTACAATGATCTCGGGAGTCCCGGCTGTCGGTGTCTTCCCCGCGCTCGCTGCGCGCCTCATCCTATTTCGGTTTGGGCGGTGGCCACGCTCCGATCAGCTGGCGAACAGTGATGATCTGCGCTACGTGATAAGACGCGTGATCAACCGCCACCAGAATTGTTCGCAGATATGTCT
This sequence comes from Gemmatimonadaceae bacterium, assembly GCA_045803585.1. Classification (GTDB taxonomy): domain Bacteria; phylum Gemmatimonadota; class Gemmatimonadetes; order Gemmatimonadales; family Gemmatimonadaceae; genus UBA4720. Next base: position 21,418 of record JBJMOT010000004.1, on the reverse strand, counting down.
GGCCGCTTCCCTTTGGGATTTTGGTGGTGAGATCGATGTCGCTGCCGGTGGTGAAGCGCTCGAGCGCCATACGGTCCTTCCGCCAACCAGCGAGGCTTTCGTTCCAAGACTTCTCACTGCTCGGCGCGGGATTCGGCGGCCAATAGGCTTTTGGCCATTCCAGTTTTTCCTGATAATCAGGATTCTGAACGAAGTCGAGTAGATCGTGCTGGGTGATTCGAATGTGCTCGAGCAGTTCCCAAACAGAGTGCGGGAAGCCCGTCGGCCGTTTGCCACGCAACTCGTGTGGAAGGCCACGCAGCGCGCTCTCGAGCGACGAATGCGCTTGCTCCCAATCGAGAGAAGAAGCGACGATCTTCCGCCATTCTTCTTTTGCGGTCACGGAAGCCTCCATCAAAAGGTGAGACTGAAATGATGTCTCTCTTGCGCCGAGCCGCCAGTCCTCCCAGTATAGCGCGCCAGGTGCCAGGTGAGTGCAATGAGCGAGGACGTCGAACAAAAGTCGGGTAACTGGTTGGGTCTGGTTCTGCGAGACGCGCAGTTCTGGGTGCCCGTTATCGTACTCGCCGCGGGACTTCTCGTTCTGCGGTGGATTTCGTGATCGCGGCCCAGCCGGGAGTCTCCAGCGCGCCCGCGCCTCGCGCGGGCCTCGACCCGCGGCGTCTGCGCACGCTGCAGAATGTCGGCATGCTTTGCGGGGTCTCGGCTGGAGCATGGCTTGGCGCCGCCGAAGCGCCGACGAAGCTGGTGACGCTGGGACTCTCGCCGGTAGTGATCTCGCTGGGCATGGTGATCGGCGTGTTCCTGGCGCGGTGGACGATTCCGGCGCTGATACAGGGCACATCGTATGTCGCCGCCGATCTCAGGCAGGCGCCGCATCTGATCGTGTGGGCGGTGCTGGCCGGTTGCCTGTGGGCCGTCGCCAACACTCTGACGATCTTCGCGGTGCGGGACGTTGGCCTCAGCATCGCGTTCCCACTGTGGAACAGCAACAGCCTGCTCGGAATCGTCTGGGGCGTTGTGTTCTTCGGGGAACTGCGCGGGGCGGACCGGCGCCGTTGGCTGGGAGTGATTGGAGGCGCATTGCTGATGTTCGTCGGGGGAACGGTACTCGCCGCTGCGTCGGCCGCTCAGATTCCCGCGAAAGACGCGATGCGCGGCGTCGCAGCAGCGCTCGCGGCGGGTGCCTTGTGGGGCACGATGTACATCCCTTACCGCAAAGCGTATCTCACCGGGATGAGCCCGCTGTCGTTCATCACGTTCTTCACCGTCGGCGAGCTTGGGATGATGACAGCGCTCGCTCTCACTTACTCGGGCGGCGCGGCGGAGCTGTGGAGTCAGTTGTCAGGGGCGAAGCACGTGTTGTTCTGGCTACTCGCTGGCGGATTCGTCTGGGTCGTCGGCGATTTGTTTCAGCAGTACGCCGTTAAGTACGCCGGAATTACTCGCGGGATTCCGCTCTCGAATACCAACCAGCTGTGGGGGCTGCTCTGGGGGATTCTGGTGTTCGGCGAGCTGCGCAGCGCGTCGAGCTCGGTGTTGGCCCAGGTGATCGGCGGTTCGCTGGTGATGGCTGTGGGCGCCGGGATCATCGCGCTGTCGTCGGTTACGCGAAGCGAGCACGCACGCTGGGAAGAGGCGGCTGTCGACGAGGCGAAGCGCTATCGGGTCGACACGCGGTACACGCGAGCACGCATCGCGGGTGAAGACGCCGGCGGAAAACGCCGGCGCACCTGGATAGATTGGTCGGTGGTCGCGGTCGCGACCGCCACTATCGTAGCGTTCGCTCTGGTGGCCAGGCCTCCGCAGATCGTGTTGAACGGCGGGTGGGCGCTGCTGCTCGTTCTCGCCACACTGGCCATTCTAGTCGCTGCGGCAACGGCACTTTGGAGAACAACGCGCTTCAATTGATGTAGCCGGAGTGAGCGGCGGCGCGCCGAGTCTATCGCCCTCGCAGCGCCTTCGCGATTGCTTGCTCGACGAGGGGAGCCATTAGTCGGTAGCCCGTCTCGGTCGGATGAACGCCATCCGAGGCCAATCCTTCTCGCATCCCGCCCCGCGAGTCCGCCATCGCGGAATGGTAATCGAGATAAACATCACCATGCTTCCCGGTGTATTCCTTCATCCACTTGTTGAGGGCGATGATCTTGGGAGCCGGCTCAAGCCCGGGCTTCCACGGATAATCGAAGACGGGCAGCACGGATGAAAGCACGACCCTGATGCCGTTTGCGCGAGCTATCTCCGCCATGGACGCGATGTTGTCTTCAATCATTTCCAGCGTCGATGGGCCGGTGTTGCCGGCGATGTCGTTGGTACCGGCGAGAATCACGACGACTTTCGGCTTCAAAGCGACGACGTCTGGACGGAAGCGAACCAGCATCTGTGGCGTTGTCTGGCCGCTGATTCCGCGATTGATGTATGGCTTTCCGCCGAACATGGCCGGGAAGTACTGCTGCCATCCCTCGGTGATCGAGTTTCCCATGAAGACGACACGGTTCTCGCCTTTTGCCGGCGGCGCGACCGTCGCGTTCGCGTCACGATATTTGGCGAGATTCGCCCAGTCACTCCGGAGCTGCTGGTCGGTTTGGGCGGCGGATTCGTTCGAGGCGAGCACAATCAGTCCGAGTGCGAGGCAAAGTATTTTCACAGTTGGCTCAGGCGAAGCGTTTCGCGGAGCGCTCACGAGCCTTGAGGATCTCGACTTCCCGGTTGCGCGGTGGGGCAGTCGTCTTCAGGGAATGAACGAGCTTGTTGGCGGCCGCAGTGACTTCTTCGACGGCGGCGTTGAATGCGTCTTCGTTGGCGCGGGATGGCTTGGTAGTTCCGCTCAACTTGCGGACGAATTGCAGCGCAGATGCGCGAACTTCGTCGTCGGTGGCGGGGGGCTCGAAGTTGGCCAGGGTCTTAATGTTCCTGCACATTCGCGTGGTCCTCGGTGTTCAAGGTCTCCAGCGAATGTACAAGCGTGGTAGGGCGGATTACCAGACGTCGCGTGTGGATCGGATCGCGATCCACAACCGCCGCTTAACTCACGCAGCCGAAGAAGGACGGCCTCAACTCCACGGTGTCCACCTGCCCCGCCGAGATCTTGATGTCGGTTGAATCCGGACGGTGGTTGTAGGGTTGCACCAGCAATCTGTAGGCGCCAGGGGTCAAACCGTCGAAAACGAATCCACCGGAGCTGTCAGCGACTACGCTGGCGCGGCTTGCGCGGAAACTGTTTCCCGGAGTAGTTGCCAGCACGGAATAGTGAGGGAGAGCGCCTCCCGCGTCGGCTACCGTTCCGACGACGCCGCCAAATCCGGATTTCAGCGTCGGGGCCCTCGGCAAACGAGGCTGCGGACCTTTCGCATGACCGCGCGTGGAGCAACCGGTTGTCATCAGCTGCAGATCTTCGTGGGTATGCTTGTGACATGCGCTCACAACGGTGAGCGCGGCGATCAGTGCTGCTGTTCTATATCTCCCGCCCAATCGCACGGAGCCTCCGTCGGACTCTACGCGGCAGAAAGAACGCCGCCGCCACAAGCACGCGCTCGATATCGAGCGAGCGCAACTGGCCGGGATCTCCCATCCAGTGATCCTCGATAACGGCTCTGCCGGCGTTGGCGATCAGCCGTTGCAGCGCGAGGACCAGCAAAAAGAGATCGTCGACCTCGCCTAAGAATGGGATGAAGTCAGGGACGAGGTCTATTGGCAGAAGGACATAGCCGAAAGCGCCTGCTACGAGCAGCTTGTCGGTATTGGAGACTCGGCGATCGGCGAGAAGCCCTCCGAGCAGGCGGAGGAAATTCGGAAGCTCCTTCATCGTCGAGACGATGGAACGTCCGGCGCCTGTCCGCGGCGCTGACGCTGCGCCGACCTCGCGCGGGGTCCCGTTCTGGCGCGTCGCTCCGCCGGTCGAGGTGGCGCGCGTGCTGCGACGGCCTGTTTTGCGTGCAGAGGCGGTCGAACGACCCGATTGGGTTCTCACTTGCGCTGATCTCCCGGTGGCTGAGTGGGCGGAGTCTGATTCGCGGGTGTCGGCGGAGAAACAGGACCGACCGAGCCCGTTGGTGGAGTCTGTGGTGGCTTCGAGGTAGCTACTGAAGACACTACTCCAGCGATTTCAGTTGCAACTGACTTGCCAGCGTTGGCGACGTCGGTGACGACACCGACGGCTTTGGTCATGACGCTCATGGTGCCGGCAATCGCCCCCGCTGACATCTTGCCGGCGCGCAAAGTATCCTCGACGCCCTCGGCGAATCGCTTGAGGGGGTTGGGCGCCGCGGTGACCTTGGGCGCGTACTTCGATTCCAGGAAATCGATGTAATCGAGGATCTGATAAATCTTTTCCTCGGGGAGCGTGTCGAGTTTCCGAATCAGCCTCTCACGCAGGATGTCGTTCATCTCAGCCGCCTCCTCGCCAGCGTGCCCGTCGTCCGCGAACATCAATATGCACGTAATTGGTGCTGGAGTGCCCGGTGGTGTAGATGCCGAGGCCCCCAACGAGCTCCGGATGTTTGAGCTCAACTATCTCTACGGCCAAACCTACCATTCGGGAGTCAATCGCGGTGATTCGGCCATCGCCATTGGCATCTATCGCCACATCGGCGGCGTCGCCGTATTGGTGCTGGCTGTCACTCGCGGCGCGCTGGACGCGCCGATTGTGTTCAGGCGCTCGGAAGCCGGAGTGGACGTCGATGTCGATGTCCGCGACGGCTTTGTCACCGTGCCAGCGAGCAATCTCCTGGATCACGAGCTCCAGCTTGTCCAATAGCTTCGGATTCACCGCGGCATAACTCGGCCACACGCCGGCCTGGTCGTGGTTCACGAAGTCACCGACCTTGAGATGCTTGGTGATGGCCAACTCCACGTCGGGCGGATTGATCTCCAGAAATCCTTCGGGTGGTGGGGTCTTGCTGCGCATCCGCTCGGCGAGGTACGTCCCGATGCGATAGCCGCGAAGCATTCCCTTCTCTTTTTCTGTGAACGGCACGAGTACAGCGAGGGTGAGGCCCTCCACCGAGCGACGCTGGCCACTCTTTAGGAGCTCGAGGTGATAGAAGCCCGCCTCGGACGGAGCGGAGACCTTGTCTCCACTAAGCGGTTGGGAGGCAGTGCTGAGAGCGGTATCGCCGACTCTGATCCACGCGTACTGGAGGGCGGTTGGATCGCCGTGAACATCGAGTGGATAGGAAATTTCCTGCGCGGGAAGCGCGAAGGCTAGCTTGACCTCTCCGCTCGCGCCGAAGGCACTGACTGATGGTTCGGCGAGAGGCACCATCGACCGGGCGATGAAAGTACCAATGGGTCGATCGGTGGCGTCGTCAGCGGCCTGGAGAAACTGGAACGCTCCGACAGCCGCGACCGCGCAGACGGCGAACCAGACAATGCGCGCTGTACGTCGTCTGCGAACCGGGAGATCATCCGGCAGCTCCAGCTCTTCGCCGGTTGGATGCCCCCTTCGCTCTCCTACGACCGCGGACTCCAAGTCTCTATCAATAGATGTAGACGGGAGTCCCAACCGCGACCATCGGATAAAGGCGTTCGATATCCTCGTTGCGCATGCGGACGCACCCGTGGCTCACTGACTGGCCGATTGTTTCCGGGTGGTCGGTGCCATGGATACCATAACCATCGCCGAGCTCGAGCCGGCGGGTTCCCAGGACACCCATGTATCTGCGCGCTGTAGTGCCATAAGGCGGTACCACAATGTTTCCATTCACGACGATCTCCTTGCCTTCGACCCCTCCACCTAAGGACACCGAGGAGCCATTACCGTAACGGCGCACGACCTCTCCGTTGCTCGTCGTAACGACGCCACCGTCGCCCGTCGAGATCGCCTGGCCCGGATTGAGGTGGATGATGCCGAGGCCCTTCTTGTGCGCTTGCTCGACGTAGTGCCAATCGGGCGGCACCCACGCAGGGTTTTCATCTTTCGCCTTGACTGTGAGACGCCCGCGCGGGGTCTCGAACCGCCACTGTCCGCTTGACCCGCCAACGAGCTCCTTGCCGCTACCAGTCGCGACCGGCGCTTCATAGAGCACCTCTTTGCCCTGCTTGTACCATAGGCGATGGTCGGCCATGCTGACGACGATATATGGCTGATTCGCCGCTTCGGCGGGACTCTCATTGAGGAGCGTCTTGAGGCTGTCGCCTGTCATTCCCAGCTTCGACTTTACCTCGTTGAGAACACCGAGGTTGTCGTTATAGACCATGCGGTTGACGTCACGCTGGTAGCGGAGCTCGGCCGTCCGCGTCAGAAGCATGACACTGAGGATCGCGGCGATAACGAATCCGGCGATGAGCATCCAGACGGTTTTTCCGCCGTACGAAAAAATTCTTACCGCCATCTCTACCTCTTTGGGTTCAGGCCGCGCTTACCGATCGTCGTGCGTCCTCAAACATGTGAATCAATAGAAGTATACCTTCATACCGGCACTAAGGTTCGGCATGATCGCAGTCATGTCTTCCTTTCTGATTCGCAGCGCACCGGGTGGCACGGGTGTCGAATCACTGGCGAGATTTTCACTGGCCGATGTCAGGATTTGTGTTCCGCCATCGAGCGTGATTTTCGTGTCCGAAAGATCGGCGACGGTTCGCTCGCCCCGTGGAAGCGCGGCGGGGGGACCGCTGGCTGAATCGGGCGCTTTTTCAGGACCGAACTGGACCGGCATTTCGCGCAGCAGTGCACCTTCTCGCGTGAGGTACATCCGCGAGCTGTCGACCGAGACGTTGAGGTGCAGCTTCTTGTCGAATTTCGCCTGACGTTTGGCGAGCTCGATGGCGATCTGGAGCTTGTTCTGCTCGGACTGAACGATGACGTCGGTTCGCTCACGCTCGGCGGCGGTCATGTGCTCCCGCAAGGTTGTTACATCGTGGTTGTACTTCACCCTCTTCGCGAAAAGCCAGGCGTCGACGGCGATCATCGCTGCCAGACCGAGTCCGAGCACGAACACGAAACCGGGATACGCGCGTCGGAATTCACGCCACGTACCCCGTCGCCGATCGCCTTCGCCGGCGCGGTTCGGACTCCGACGCGTTTCCAAACCCGATTCCTGCTTTGGTCTGAAGATTTCCATGGTCGCTCTCGCCGCCCCCTCGTCAGGGTAGGATTACATTACAGGATATAATGGCCACTTCACCGCGCGCGCGGCCAGTCGCGCTCATAGTACTCGATGGTTGGGGCTATCGCCCGGAAACCGACGGCAATGCGATCGCGCTGGCCAGAACACCCACCTGGGACTCGTTGTGGACCCGCGGCTCCCGCACCCTTCTCGAGGCCTCCGGGCTGCGAGTCGGTTTGCCTGAAGGGCAAATGGGCAACAGCGAAGTCGGACACCTCAACCTCGGCGCCGGCCGCGTGGTGATGCAGGATCTCGTGCGCATCTCCACCGCCATCGCCGATGGCAGTTTCTACACCAATCCCGCCCTGGTGGGTGCATGCCGTCAGGTAAAAGGCAATGGCGGCACCCTGCATCTCCTGGGACTGATCGGGTCCGGCGGAGTGCACGCGATCGACAAGCATTCGTTCGCCATGATCGATCTGGCGAAGCGACAGGGCATCGAGCGCGTCGCGATCCATGCGATTCTCGATGGACGCGATACGCTTCCTAAGTCAGCGTTGGGATTTATGGAGCAGCTACTCGACTACATCCGGAAAACCGGGTCTCCGGCTCGGATCGCAAGCGTGTCGGGTCGCTATTACGCCATGGATCGCGATCGTCGCTGGGATCGGACTCAGCTCGCTTATCGCACCATCGTGCTTGGCGAGGGCACCGCCGTAACCGATCCGCTGGATGCGATACGACGGTCTTACGAAGCAGACAAGACGGACGAGTTCATGCTGCCGGTGGTAGTAACGGAGAACGGAAAGGCAGTCGGGCCGATGCGCGATGGCGATGCGGTCATCTGCTTCAACTATCGATCGGACCGCATGCGACAGATCGTTCGCGTGCTGATCGATCCGGAGTTCTCCGACTTCGACGTGTCTTCGCGGCCGAAAGTGACGGTGACGACGCTCACCAACTACGACAAGACGTTCAAGGTCCCGATCGCCTTCGAGCCGACGTCGATGGCGCGCATTCTGGCGGAGACGCTGTCGACGCACGGTCTGGACATGTTGAAGACGGCGGAAACCGAGAAGTATCCGCATGTGACTTACTTCTTCAACGGCGGTGTCGAGGCGCCATTTCCGTGCGAGCACCGGGTGATGGTGCCGAGCCCGAAGGTGGCAACCTACGATCTTCAACCGGAGATGAGCGCGGCGGGGGTAACCGACGCGCTGGTGAAGGGTATTTCATCGGGTGAGCATGACTTCATTCTCTGCAACTACGCGAACGCTGACATGGTCGGGCACAGCGGCTCCATTCCGGCGACGATAAAAGCGGTGGAGACGGTGGATCAATCGCTGGCGCGGGTGCTCAAGGCCGCGGAATCGGCGGGGACGAGACTGATCGTGACCGCCGATCACGGCAACGCTGAGATGCTGATCGACCCCGAGACAGGTGGTCCGCACACGGCGCACACCACGAATCCGGTTCCTTTGGTGGTTGTCGATTGGGAACAGGAACAACGTCTCCGCCCCGGCGGAGCGCTGTGTGATGTGGCACCAACTATATTGTCCATGCTCGGCGTTCCGCAGCCCGCGGAGATGACCGGCGTCAATCTTGGAGTCGATTAGCGTGAAGCTGCGCGCGGTCTTAAAGCTTTCCCCTGACTTAGGGGTGATGCTTCGCCACAGATTTCACAGCCTTCCCCTGAATTAGGATCATGAGAAAGTTTTTATTTGCAACTGCGCTCGTTTGCTCTGCATCTACGGCAAGCGCGCAGGTCGGGCATCTTCCTGAAAACAGTCCGTATCGCGATCTCGAGACGAAGCAGGAGTTCACTCTTTTCGGTGGCCACTACAACGCCGGAGGGGATCCCGCTGCGGTCGCTCCTCAGGATGGTCCGATGTGGGGTTTCAGGTATCAGATCCACGTCGGCGGCCCGGCTTTTCTCACCGCTCGTTTTGCGCACGTGAACAGCAAGCGAGATGCGATCGATCCGACCAAGCTCGCCGCAACGAGAGACCTTGGAACGCACAACGTTTCCGTCAACCTTTACGACGTCAATCTCGCTGTAAATCTCACCGGCGAGAAAACTTTCCATCATATCGTGCCGGTGCTGAACGTCGGCGCCGGAATCGGGACCTGCGGCTGCTCGGTCGACAAGGATCCGTACGATTTCGGCACCCCGTTTGCATTTTCTTTCGGCGGTGGGCTCAGGTACGCGCCCGGCGGGCGATTCCAGATCACGGCAGACTGGAACGACTATCTCTACCAGCTGAAATACCCGACCGAGTACTACGTGGTGCCCGCCGGCGGGACGGCGGCCGTCTCAGGCAACCAGGCTCGCTCCTTCTGGAAGAACAATCGGGCTCTGACAATCGGCGCATCGCTCCTGTTCTTCCGGTAACCTGAACCGCCCGACGGGCGGACCCGGAGGAAGTGTGGAAAAGGATTACGAGGACGTCGAAGGAATCGACGAGCTGAGTGACAACGAGCTGCGCGCACTGATTCGCGACACCTTCGATCAGCAGGTCGCGTTTGACCCAGCCGATGTCGACGTCGCCGTCCGCTCACGGGTCGTCACGCTTTCCGGGCGGATAGGAACGGACCAGGAGTTCAGAACCGTCGAGCGGGTGGTGAGCGACATCGTGGGGATGCCGAATGTCCGGAACGAGCTGGTGATCGATCCGATTCGCCGCGCCGAGAGTCCGGAAGCGATTGACGAGCATCTGGTGGATGAAGATCAGCACGAGGGGCTGCTGCTGGGAGACCGTCCCCGGAATGACGATCCCGAAGCCGAGCATCTGCGCGAGAATCGGCGGGCGGAGCTGTTCGGAACCACTGATGTCCAGGAGTCGATCAGCGGGGCGATTCCGTGGAATCCGCCAGACGGACCGACGCCCGAGGGGCGAGAGGGATCCGAGGATAACCCGTCAGAACTTCGAGACGACATGTAGCTGCCGTTGCTTCCCAATCCCAAGCAGTTGGCCGGCAATGCGCAATCAGCGCAGATTTACAGAATGCCAACCGCCTCTCTTACCCGCCGGGTCGCGTTTTCGGCGGCGCATCGGTATAGCCGCCCCGAGTGGAGCGATGAAAAGAACTCGAGCACCTTTGGCGCGTGCGCGTGGCCAAATTTTCACGGACACAGCTACGTTTGCGACGTCACAGTCAGTGGGCCGATCGACGAGAAGACGGGGTTCGTGGTCGACCTGGGAATCCTCGACAGGATCCTCAAGGAGCACGTGAAGGACAGGTTCGACCACCGCAACATCAACCTCGATGTCGCCGAGTTTGGGGATGGCAAGCTCGTCCCGACTGGCGAGAACCTGGCGCGATTCATCTTCGAGCGCGTCGAACAGCACCTCCCGAAGCCGGCGAAGGTCGTACGGGTGACCGTCGGCGAAGATGATTCGTTGAGCGCTACCTACAACAGAGACTAAAAGCACATCGTGTTGGAAAAACTCAAGCGGCATTTGTTGCGCGCGCTCGCCATCACACTCGCGTCTGCTGCGCTGAGTGCCTGCGCGACGGTGAGAGGGGCGGTTCGCCCTGGATCCTCACGCGCGGAGCTGCGACACACGATCGACTCGCTGACGTCTCAACCAGTTTTCCGGAATGCGCAGTGGGGCGTGCTGATCGTGAACCCGCGCACCGGTGACACGTTGTACTCCAAGAATGCAGGCAAGCTGTTCATGCCGGCATCCAACATGAAGATCATCACCAGCGCCACGGCACTGGCGCTGCTCGGGCCGGATTATACCTACAAGACGACGTTTCTCGCCGATGGGCCCGTGCGGGATTCGCTGCTCGATGGAAATCTCCTGGTAATCGGCCGCGGCGATCCGACCATCAGCGACAACATGCGCGGCGTAGCGACCACGGTGATGGATGCGCTGGCCGATTCGATTCGCGCCCACGGCATCAGGCAGATCAACGGCTCTCTCGCGCGCGTTGGGAACGCCTTTCCGGATTCAGTCCACGGCTACGGCTGGGAGTGGGACGACCTCGGCGAATACTATGGATCCGGTGTCGACGAGCTGATCTTCAACGAAGGGATGGCGCCCACTACTTTGCGGCCGCCGCCCGACACCGTGCGTGATAGCCTCTACTCCGGCCCGGCGAAGGACCCCGGCACCGGCTATCTCGACGCGTTCCACGACGCGCTCGTCAGGAAGCGGATTGTCGTCGAAGCCGGCGTGATGGACAGCATTCTTCCGACGCCGTTCAAGATGGATACGCTGTTCACGTTCGTCTCACTGCCAATGAGAAACATCATCCCGGCGTTGATGAAGCCATCGCAGAACCAGATCGCCGAGATCCTCCTCAAGACCATTGGCCTGGAGCGAGGCGGCCTGGGCACGGCGGACAGCGCCCGGAAGATCGTCGGCCGGCAATTGCTCGCCTGGGGAGTCCAGGACGATGGCTTCGTGATTCGGGATGGAAGCGGCCTCTCGAGACACGACCTCGTCTCGCCGGAAACGCTCGTCCGTGTGCTCGACAGGATTCAGCAGGACACCGCATTCGCTGTCTTTTACAATGCCATGCCCATAGCTGGCGTCGATGGAACGCTGGAAGATCGCATGAAGGGGACTCCGGCTGAAGGGAATGTCCACGCGAAGACCGGATCGATCGCGGCGGCCAGATCTCTCTCTGGTTATGTCACCACCGCTGACGGCGAGCGTTTGATCTTCAGCATTCTCTCCAACAACTGGACTACTCCAAGCTCCGCGGTCACCGGCGTGGCGGATCAGATCGCGGAAGCGCTGGCGTCATACCGAATTCACTAAGCTCCATCTTGCCATTCAGGTATAGCGGGCGATAATCAGCGCATGCTGACAGTCGCGGAAGCGAGTGAGCGAATCCTCGCCGACATACGGCCGCTCGACGCAGAGACGGTTCCGATCCGGCAGGCACTCGGCAGAGTGCTCGCCGAGGATATTGCGGCAACTGTGACGATGCCTCCGTGGAGCAACGCTTCGATGGATGGCTACGCGGTGCGGTCCGCGGACATTACGCCCGTGATGGCCCGCGAGAGGGTGAAGCTCAGGGTGGTTGGGACGATCGCCGCAGGCGGATTTGCTTCGCGCCCGCTCAAGCGCGGCGAAGCGATGCGGATAATGACCGGCGCGCCGACTCCCGAGGGAGCGGATTCGGTGATTCGCAAGGAAGACACCGACGGCGGCAGCGAGAAAGTCGAGATTCGAGACGCCCGCGATGTCTGGAAGAACATCCGGCCGGCCGGCGAAGACTTCCAGCGCGGGGATGTGCTATGCAAGCGTAGCTCCCCGCTCAAAGCAGCGGCGATAGGCGTCCTCGCATCGACCGGTGTGAGAGACGTAAAAGTTTTCAGGAAGCCGCGCGTCGCGATCATCAGCTCGGGGAACGAGCTCGTCGATCTGGACGAATTCGATGAAGTAGCGAAGGGGCGCCGGATTGTATCAACGAATAGTTACACGCTGGATGCGCTCACGCGTGTGGCTGGTGGAATCCCAACCGATCTGGGGATCGCCACCGATACCAAGGCTTCACTGCGACGAAAACTCGACGCCGCCGGCGATTCCGATCTGATAATCACGTCAGCCGGAGTCTCCGTCGGTGACATGGATCATACGCGCGATGTTTTCGAAGCGCTTGGCGGCGTTCAGAAGTTCTGGAAAGTCAAGATGAGACCAGGTGCGCCGCTGGCCTTCGGAATGCTCAATGATGTTCCATGGCTTGGGTTGTCAGGAAATCCGGTGTCGGCGATGGTGAGCTTCGAGCTTTTCGTGCGGCCGGCGCTGCGGAAGATGCAGGGCTACTCCGCGCTCTTTCGCCGCACAGTCACGGTCACCCTTGAGGAAGACGTGAAGATTGCGGCCAAGCTCACCCATTTCCTGCGCGCGATCGTGAGCCGAAACCAGGATGGAACTCTCGTGGCGCGTCTCACCGGAATGCAGAGCTCCGGCATGCTGACATCGATGGCCAAGGCAAATGCGTTATTGATCGTCCCGGAAACATCGCCGAAGGTACCGAGCGGATCTCAGCTGAAGGCGCTCCTGCTGGATCAGAGCCTCGAAGAAACGTCGGCGTTTTCGCTGTGATCGACAAGGCGTCGCACGATTCCGGATCGGGCAGGAAATCTGAAGGTGCGGCACTGGTGCAGGCGCTTACCCGGCGATTCCGTACGTCGATCCAGGACGCGGTGGTCGACAAGCAGGTGTACAGCATCCTCAAGCCGGCGAACTCCGACGATCTGATTCGCGAGGAAGATTTCGTGAAGGACGAGCGCCTGCCGTATTGGGCGGACGTGTGGCCGTCGTCGATCATTCTCGCTGGAAAGCTGCTGGAGCTGGAGGGCGCAGATAGCACCGCGCTCGAGCTCGGCTGCGGAGTTGGTTTGAGCACGCTTGCCGCGACGACCGCCGGATTCGACGTCCTTTCCACGGATTATTACGAGGACGCTCTCGACGTCACGCGCGCCAACGTGTTCCGCAACCTTGGCTTGACGGCGCGCACTCGCTTGGTCGACTGGAGGCACGTGCCGAGAGATATTGGCACTTTCGACCTCGTGTTCGCATCCGACGTACTGTACGAAAAGGAGTACGCTCTGCTGCTGCCGATAATCCTTTGCAGCGTACTCGCGCCGGACGGCTACGCGCTAATTGCGGATCCGGGTCGGGTTGCGGCGCCGATGTTCCTCGAGGCGTGTGAGGCGCACCGCCTGGAGATCAGGAACAAGGAGACGCGACCATTCGCGGTCGATGAAATCAGACAGAGAATCGATATCTACGAGATCGCCAGAGCTGGCTAGCGGAGCTCGTTGTCCGGGGACGCTCGGCCGCGTCGCCGACGGAGCCATACAACCAGAACGGCGAGAAGTGCAGCGAGTCCGATCCACAGGCTCGAGAAGCCGTCCGGCTGAACCGAGAAGATGAAGTCGGTGTGCTTCTCGGGGAGATACGCCACTCGTCTCGGAGAAGTCGATGCGGTGCTGGAAGCCGCCGCGATCTGAAGCAACACGCGCCAAATCATATTCACATCTGACGGTATTTGGGACCGCTTCCACCTTCACGGGGCGTCCACCGCGGGCCCAGCACATCAGTTGCCTTGCAGTCGATGCAGTTGGCGGGACTCACCACCAGCCGATCACCGTCCCGCTCGTAAACTCCGGCTGGACACATGTGGCTGTACAAATCGGCGACCGCGGGTGTGATATCGGGCCCGACGATGAGGTGCGATGGAATGTCGTCACGTGTCGCGTTGCCAGATTTGAAGACAGCGTCGAGCTTGCTGAACGTCAGCTTGCCATCGGGCGTGAACGGCTCGGGCGGCTTCACTTCGCGTGACACGTCCGCGTCGGCGTGCGATTCGATTTTTCCACCGAGCAGCGCGCCGCCGGTGACCGTCATGATGCCGGCCTTGAGTCCGGCGACGTAGAAATTGTTTTCCTGAAAAGTCAGCCGCATGTTGCGCCGCTTGCGCAGATCTTTGGCGATGAAGCTGCCGTCGACCATCGCATCGTACTCTTTGAGCGTCACGGCAGACGTGTCCTTGCGCTTCAAAGCGTCGAATGCCGCCCGCGCCGCGAATATTCCGGATTGCATCGCGTAGTGCACGCCCTTTAGCGATGCGACCTCGACGAATCCGGCGGAGTCGCCAACGATCATCAGGCCATCGCCGTGCCGCTTCTTCGGCAACGCGTAGTAACCGCCTTCAGGGATCGTCTTCGCGCCCCACTCGACCATCTCGCCGCTCTCCAGAATTTCACGGAACAGAGGATGCAGCTTCATCCGCTGCAGCATCTCGTGGACGTCGTCGGAGGTGCGCGTGTAGTCGAGGCCCACCACCAACCCCAGCGCGACGAGGTTGCGAGTCAGGGGGTACATGAAGCTTCCACCGAAGCAATCCTTGGGCACCGGCCAACCGAGCGTGTGAACCACCGCGTCCAGCGGCTTGAGCGTCTCCCAAATTTCCTTCACGCCGAGCGCAAAGATCTGCGGGTTGTCGGACGAGATCTTCTGCCACTCGAGATAAGCCTGCGACAGTGTGCCTCGCGTTCCTTCCGCCAGCACTGTGATCTGCGCAGTGATATCAGTCGGCGGAGTGTAACCACTGCCCTGCTCTCCCGTCCTGGACAGCCCGGAGGGAGTGGTGCGAACGCCTGTCACGCGCTCGCCTTCAGTCAGCAGCGCTGAAGCCGGAAAACCTGTGAAGATGTTGACGCCGAGGCCCTCGGCTTTTTCTCCGAGCCATCGGACGATCTCGCAGAGCGAGGCGATGTAGAACCCGTGGTTCTGCATCGTCGGCGGCGTCGGAATCCGCATCGCGCGATTGTCGGTGAGATAATAGACCCGCTCTCCAGACACTGGGGCACGAAACGGGAAGTCCTTGTCTTTGAGCTCAGGAAAGAGCGACCGGATCGCGTTTGGATTCACGACGGCACCGGACAGCGAATGCTCCCCAAGCGCGCCAGCCTTCTCGAGCACTCCGATCTGAATTTCCCCCAGATCGCCGCCGGCTTCGTTGTCGGCTTTCACCAGGCGCGCGAGCGCGATAGCTCCGGCGAGGCCCGCCGGCCCGCCTCCAACGAAAAGCACATCCATCGGCACCGCTTCAGCATCCGCCGGCTCGGTGAGTATGAGCCGGTCGAGTGGGAGCGGGGCCTGATGAAGTATCGGAAGGACTTTTCCGGCGCGATCAGGCATCAGCTTGGATTAATGTCGTTTGCAAAAGCTTCGCCCCGATCGCTGTAGATCCGCGAAAAGCCCACCCTTAGTGGTGCTTCTTCGCTTCGCGCACTGCTTCGGTGAGCGCCGGGATAACCTCGAACACATCACCAACGATGCCATAGTCCGCAACCTTGAAGATCGGCGCGTCCTTGTCCTTGTTGACGGCAACGATGGTCTTGGACGTCCGCATTCCGGCGAGATGTTGCACCGCGCCGGAAATTCCGACGGCGATATAAAGCTCGGGACTCACCAGGCGACCGGTCTGCCCGATCTGATCGGCGTGCGGTCGCCAACCATCGTCAGTCACAGCGCGTGTAGCCCCAACAGCGGCATTGCCAAACGCCGACGCCAGGTCCTCGACCAGTTTGAAATTCTCGGCCGCCTTGAGCCCACGTCCGCCGGCAATCACGACCGGGGCCTCGGCGAGATCGAGCTTGCCGCCACCACCCTGTTTCGTCTCGATCACTTTCACGCGCGCGGCGGCGGGATCGATGGCTGGCTGCGCGTTCTCGACGCGTCCGGCCTTCGCGTTCTGCGCCGGCGCGATGACATTGGGTCGCATGGCGATTACCGCGGGCGATCCACTGATTACGATGGTGGCGATGACCTTGCCGATGTTCATCGGGTGTCGAACGACGATAGAATCGCCTTCGACCTCGACCGACAGGACGTCGGTGACGACACTCACGCCAAGGCGAGCGGCGACTCGTGGGGCGAGATCGCGCCCCTGTGCGGAAGTGCTGAAGACGGCCGCGCGATAGCCACCGGATTTGATGCGTTCAGCGGCATTGGCGGTGACGACTTCGGGATTGTAGTTGACGAGCGCGGCGTGCTCGACGACGATCACGACATCCGCGCCGTGTTGTCCGAGCTGGGCGGCCTTGGCGGCGATTCCCGGCGGACCAAGAATAAGCGCGTGAACTTCAGAGTTGAATTTGTCGGCAAGCTGTCGAGCGGCGGTTACGGCCTCGAGACCGACTTTCCGAATGTCGGAGCCGCGGGTCTCGACGAAAGCGAAGACGTTGGCCATTAGAGAACCTTGGCCTCCGTCTGGAGCAATCTCACGAGCTCGGGTACGGCGGCCGCGCCTTCACCGACTACTCGTCCGGCTTTACGCTCGGCGGGAAGCTCGAGCTTACGAACGGTCAGCTGGGGCGCGGGAATCTGCGCCGGCTTCACTTCGAGTGGTTTTTTTTTGGCCGCCATGATCCCTTTCAGCGACGGCAACCGGGCGGTGTTGAGGCCTTCGTCGACGGTGAGCACGGCCGGGAGCGGGAATTCAACAATCTCCTGCGCGCCCTCGAGCTCTCTCTTTGCCGTTCCCTTCCCGTCCGCAATCTCGAGTGACGAGATCGCACTGACGCAAGGTAATCCCAGAAGCTCGGCGGTCATCGGCCCGACAACGCCGCTCGAAGTATCCGGGGACATTTTTCCGAAAAAGATGAGGTCATAGCTGCCGGTCTTGAGCTCTTCGGACAGAGTCTTTGCGATGGCGAAGCCGTCGAACGGAACCTTGTCCGTCTTGAGCTGAACTCCGCGATCGACCCCCATGCTCAGAGCTTTGCGAATCGTCTCCTGGACGACGTCGGGCCCGAGGGAGATGACCGTCACCTCGCTCCCAGCGTTCTTGTCTCGGAGCTGCAGCGCGGCCTCCACGGCCCACGCATCGAAGTCGTTGATATCGAATTTCAGTCCGGCTTCGTCGACGGAGACGTTATCCGTCGCGATTCTGAAGCGGACATCCATGTCGGGGACACGCTTGACGCACACGGCAATCTTCACCGCGGAATCTCCATGTGAATGATTTCACATAAAGATAGCAACGGCCGGAAGCACCGCTGCGTTCCTCGAGGACGGACAGCTGTTATGAAAACAGGGCCCGGACGTGAAGCATCGCCGGACCCTGTGTGCCGCCTCGACGCCCGCTCGCGCGCCTGCGGCGCTCCGCTTCGACTGCAGCCAAAGCGAGAATACTAGGGATGCGTCAGAAAGCCGTCACACTGAACTTTGGCCTAGTTAAGAACGCCCTGAAAAGCCAGACGTCTCTTCGCCAGCGACTATTCGAACGCGTTGATGCCGGTGACGGCCTGACCGAGGATGAGGGTGTGGATGTCGTGCGTCCCCTCGTACGTGTAGACGCTCTCCAGGTTCGCCATGTGGCGCATCGACGAGTACTCGGCGAGGATGCCGTTTGCACCCAGGAGCCGGCGAGCCTCGCGAGCGATATCGGTGGCAATGCTGACGTTGTTTCGCTTGGCGAGCGAGACCTGTTGTGGGCTGAAAGTCCCCGCATCCTTCAGCCTGCCGAGGTGGAGACAGAGCAGCTGGCCTTTCACGATCTCGGTGAGCATCTCGGCGAGCCTCGCCTGCTGGAGCTGGAACCCGGCGATTGGTTTTCCGAACATCACTCTGTTGCCGGCGTAAGCGAGGGCTTCTTCGTAACAGGCGACGGCGGCACCGATCGCTCCCCATGCGATTCCGTAACGAGCCTGGGTGAGGCACATCAGCGGACTCTTGATCCCTCCCGACTTGGGAAGCAGTGCGGTGGCGGGGACTTTCACATCCTGAAGCACGAGCTCACTGGTATCCGAGGCGCGCAGTGAGAGCTTGCCTTTCTGATCCCTGGCGGTGAATCCCGGCGCGTCGGTGGGGACGACAAATCCGCGAATCGATTTATCGCTCTGATCGTCGCCGGTTTTCGCCCAGACGACGGCGACCTGCGCCGTCGACCCGTTGGTGATCCACATCTTCGCGCCGTTGATGACCCAGCTGCCGTCTTTCTGCTCCCTGGCGCGGGTGATCATCCCCGACGGATTTGACCCATAGTCGGGCTCCGTCAATCCGAAGCATCCGATTATTTCGCCGTGCGCCATTTTCGGGAGATAATGGCGCTTCTGCTCTTCGCTACCGAAAGCGTAGATGGGATACATCACCAAAGCGCCCTGCACCGACGCAAAGGATCGCACGCCGGAATCGCCGCGCTCGAGCTCCTGCATGATGAGGCCGTAGGCGACGTTGTTGAGACCAGCGCACCCGTACTCTTCGGGCAGGTTGGCGCCGAACATCCCCAGCTCCGCCATCTCGGGGATCAGCTGCTTCGGAAATTTTCCCTGGATGTAGCTGTCGCCGATAATCGGGAGGACTTTCTCGTCGACGAAGGAGCGAATAGTGTCGCGGACGGCGCGCTCTTCTTCGGAGAGCACACTGTCGATGTTGTAGAAATCGGTCATGCTGAAAGGTACTGCAACCGAAGTGCAACTGAACGGGTGCGAGCGCCTGGCGTCGCGGAGATCTCAGCATCAACAGCGCCTCCCGCTCCCGCCTACGCAACCGCCCGACACGCGAGCGGCGTTATCCCTACCGCGCGAGCTTTTGCGCGGAACGACGCTCCGTGATCGACCACCATCCCCTGCTCGTCCTGCCACTGGTGCACCATCTCGTGCAGCAAGGTATGAAGCGCTTCGTCCCAGCCGTCACGACGAATGTGGCGTCGGCTGATGACGATCTCTGGCTCACAGCCTTCGCTGGCGGGACAATAGTGCCCGAGCCTGCTCTTCATCCGCCGAGAGAGACGAATCGGGATCTCGCGAAGCGAGCCGTCGAATCGCTGCTGATTGTAGTCGCGGTGCCATCGCGACAACTCGCGTATGATCGGAAGGTCGGCGGGATTGGTCTGCTCGCGGGCGCGCCGCCGCCTTCCCGGATCCGCGACACGCGTGACTGGGAATTGAAGGATGGTCCGGCGCGCCTCGTTGCGAACGACGCGCGTCCGCCCATGCACGAAGGTGATAATCGCCCTCCACACTTCCTCGTCCGCTTCGAGGAAGCTGTTGTGGATACGGAGCTCGCCGCCGCCGTAACTGACTACGACCGTCCGGTTGCTGGTGAGTCTCACCCGGTACTGCGAGCCCAACCCAAGGCGCTGGAGACGCGCCAGAAGTTCGTCCGCGTTTTTCGGCGGAGGCTCGTGGAGCTCGAGCGCCAGTTGATCGCGATCAGCCAGCCGCCACATACTCCGACCGCTTGAAGCACTTGTGGGGACCTTTGACGAAGGTGTTCTGCTCCTTCGACCAGACGTGGGTGGTCACGTCGACTGTCTTGACGCCAATATCGATGACATTCACCGACGACGGCCTCCCTCCGCGCGACCTATTGGAAACCGTCCCCGCGGTCGAGATCACTGTCCCTTTTCTCGTGTGCTCGATGTAGTGCACCGATTCCTGGTGGTCGTGACCACAACACACTAAATCGGCGCCCATCTCGGCGAAAGCCCCGAGGATCTTCTGGGTGTTCTTGAGCCCGTGCCGCTGCGATAGCTCGCCACGCACCGGATTGTGGTGCATCACGATCACGCGCGCGTCCTTCGCCGGAGCCTTGTCGAAGATGCCTTTCGCCTCGTCGAGCTGGTGCTTGTGGATGTCGCCGATGATCGAGATGTCGCGCATGTTCCAGGTCAGCGTGCGCCAGGTGACGCCGTGCGAGGTGTTGAGGCCGACCAATGTCGCGCCGGGAACATGCAGAACCGGCTCGAGGTTCCGGTCGATGAAACGCCGATAATTCTCGTAAATCCTGGCCCTTTTGCCGAAACTCAGCGGCGCCCTCCACCACTTCACGTCGTGATTCCCCGGGACCGTGATCACCTTGCTCACCTTCTTGGCATCGCGGATGAACGCCGCGGCTCTCTGGTACTCACCCGATCGCGCGCGCTGGGTGAGATCGCCGGAAATCGCGACTACATCGAACCGGCTTTCCTGGATGATCCGTTCGATGGCATCGATCTGTTCAGGAACAGCGGGCCAACCGAAATGGAGATCCGATACGTGAAAAACAGTAGTCACGTCGTCAGGGGGCGACGACGAGATCCGCGAAATGGGTCGCCAGGCTCTGCGTCAGCGCCGGCGACACAGTCTTCATCGGGTCGCTCGATACTTCGCCCCTCCACTTAATGAGGGCCATGCGCGAATCGATCATCACAACGCGCAGGGTAGCAACGCCCATACCAGCGCGGTTCTCGAGTCTCAGCTCGACTGGAAGGATTGCATAGCGCTGTCCCTTGAGGCCGACGAGTCCGCGCACCTGAGATGCGAGTGGATCGCGCACCGTCTCGTCGATCACGCGCGCGCGCAGCCACTCCGCGGAAAGGTGGTAAGCATCCCTCATGTTCATGCTGTTGATCTTTGACGCGCGACCGATCTCCCGCCCAAAAGTCCAGGTCTGGCCAAGACCACGGGCCGTGAGCGCCGCCTGGATCTGGTCGTCGAGCGTGGCAAGAAATTCCGCGCGATTCGGAATCTGCGCCTGCCAGCCGAGTGAGTCCGTCCAGGAGAGGTACTGAACGGGAAAGACTACGATCTCCGTTCCCGCGAGCCGGTCCAGGGGACGGGCGACAACAGGTTCGACGGGCTCGGGAGGTTTGGAGGCGCAGCCAAGCGAGAGTACGGCCGCGGTGAGTGCGACGAGACTAAAAGAAGCTTTCACGTAGATGTGTGAAGGAAGGTCGCGTCAGATGGGTGTGCACCGTTCACTGTTGCTTCACAGTTGCGGCGTAAGTTAACGCATACTCAATTTCAACGCCTCAGCTGAAATGCTCATGCGAAGACTGCGCACGATCGTCATCTGGACTCTCATTTCCGCTCTTGGCGCGGCCAGTTTCGGCTGGCTGGCGCTGTCGCGCGG
>JBJMOT010000022.1:0-29412 GCA_045803585.1 Gemmatimonadaceae bacterium | reverse complement strand
GGTGCGCAGCTCGAGGCCCTGCTTACGGAACGTCTTGTCGGCCTCCTTGATGATCTCTTCGTCATTGCCGGGCAGAATCGTCGGCATCAGCTCGACCACCGTCACCTTCGCGCCGAGTCTCCGCCAAACCGAGCCGAGCTCGAGCCCGATCACTCCGCCGCCGATGACGACGAGATGCTTCGGAACTTCGGGAATGGTCAGAGCGCCGATGTTCGACAGCACGCGCTTCTCGTCGAACTTGAGAAACGGCAATTCAATCGGAACTGAGCCTGTGGCGATAATGACGTTCTTCGCCTTGTAGGGTTCTGTCTTACCGTCATTCAGAGCGACGTCGACGACGTTGCCTGTCTTGAGAGTTCCGCGGCCGCGCGCCCAGGTCACCTTGTTCTTTTTGAACAGGTACTCGACGCCATTGGTGTTCTGACGGACGACAGCGTCCTTCCGCTTCATCATCGTCGCCAGATCCAGCGTCACATCACCAATCACCACCCCATGCTCGGCGGCGTGCCTTTTCGCGAACTCGAAGTGCTCCGACGACGAGAGCAGCGCCTTCGACGGGATGCACCCGACGTTGACGCACGTCCCGCCGAGCGTCTTGTCGTACTCGATGCAAACGGTGTTGAGGCCCAGCTGGGCGGCGCGGATCGCCGCGACGTAACCGCCGGGTCCGCCGCCAATGATTGCTACATCGCAGTCCGGCATGGCTTACTCGATAAGCATCGCGGCCGGATCTTCGATGAGCTCCTTGACGCGAACGAGGAACTGCACCGCATGCGCACCCTCGACGATGCGGTGGTCGTACGACAGCGCGATGTACATCATCGGCCGGATCACTACCTGGCCGTTGATCGCCACTGGACGATCCTGGGTTTTGTGCAATCCGAGAATGCCGACCTGCGGGTAGTTGATGATAGGCGTCGATACCAGTGAGCCGAACACACCACCATTGGTGATGGTGAAAGTCCCGCCGGTGAGATCGTCCATTGACAGCTTGCCGTCGCGGGCACGCTTGGCGATCTCGGAAATGTCGCGGCTTACCTGGACGATCCCTTTGCTATCGGCGTCCTTGACGTTCGGAACGACGAGCCCCGCGTCCGATGCCACCGCGATTCCCATGTTCACGTAATGGCGATACACGATCGAATCGCCATCGACCATCGCATTGATGTTCGGGAATTGCCTGAGCGCCTGCACTGCGGCGCGCACGAAGAAAGGCATGAAGGTCAGCTTGACGCCGTGCTCCTTCTCGACCTTCTCCTTGAACTTCTCGCGCAGCGCGTTCACCGCCGACATGTCGACTTCGTTGAACGTCGTCAGATGCGCCGTCGCGTGCTGCGACTGCAGCAGATTCTCGGCGATGCGCTTCCGCCGTGTCGACATCTTCTCACGCGTTTCGCGCTCGCCCGGAGCCGCGCCATTCCCTCCGCGTGGTGGTGAGATTGGCGCTGTTGTCGAAGGACGCGGAGAGGCAGGACGAGCTCCACCGGACGGTACCGACAGCACGTCGGGCTTCGACACTACTCCGCCGCGACCTGTGCCCGACACTGCAGCGATGTCGATCCCGCGCTCGTCGGCAATCCGACGCGCCGCCGGAGAGGACTTCGTTTCAGACTGCGAAGGCGGTGAGCTCGCGGCCGGCGTCGAAGTCTGCGTCGGAACAGTCGTAGACGGAGCGTTCTGGGCCGGAGGCTTTGCAGCGGGCGCTGATGCCTGAGCGGCGCCTGATGCGGCAGGCACCGCACTCTCATCGAGTTCGCCGAGTACGTCGTCGACGTGCACAACGTCGCCTTCTTTTTTTGCCTGCTTGGCGAGCACGCCCGGCTTCAGCGCCGGGACTTCGACGGTAATCTTGTCCGTCTCGAGCTCCACCAACGTATCGCCGGCGGCAACGGCATCGCCCTCCTTCTTCTGCCAGCGCGAAACCGTGGCCTCAACGATAGATTCGCCGAGCGGAGGGACTTTTATCGGGAGCATTCAGAATGATCCGGAGCGGATGGAAATCAAAGTCGATATCTTCCGCTGAATGAGCAGGTTAACGTCGTAATTCAATGTACAGTTTGAATATAACGCTCTCGTAAACCCGTGCGAGGACTCACTATCTCCGCGCACGGCGGGCTCGATAAAATCGAGTACCGAACTGACTTATTGAAGCCCGAGCCCAAGCGCGGCGAGATCCGCGTGCGCGTCAGAGCCGCGGCGCTCAATCATCTGGATCTCTTCGTCGTCAGCGGCTTGCCCGGTGTCACGATAACCCCGCCGTGGGTGATGGGTGCAGATGCCACAGGCGTGGTCGATGCTGTCGGCGATCTGAGCGGCGTCGCCGACAACCAGCTCAAGGTCGGCGATGTCGTCATCATCAACGGCGGCATCAGCGACGGGACCTGCGAGTACTGCCAGTCCGGCGAACAATCGTTATGCGTCCGGTTCAAGCTCCTCGGCGAGCACCTGCCGGGGACATTGGCTGAATACATCACGATCCCCGCCAGCAATGCGCGCAGCATACCCAAGGACAAACCGTTCGAGCAGGCAGCGGCATTCACTCTGTCGACCCTTACTGCGTGGCGGATGATCGTAACGCGGGCGAGGGTGCGCAAAGGCGAGAGCGTACTGATCTGGGGAATCGGCGGTGGCGTTGCCCTCGCGGCGCTGGAGATTCTTCGCATAATCGGCGCAAAAACCTGGGTGACTTCGCACAGCGAGGAGAAGCTCGCCCTCGCTCGCGGACTCGGTGCCGACAACACGTTGAATTACACGACGACGGACGTCGCAAAGGAGATCAGGACGCGCACGGGCAAACGCGGCATCGACGTCGTCCTCGACACCGTCGGAGAAGCAACCTGGACCCAATCGCTCGGCGCCCTCGGCAAGCGTGGCCGGCTGGTGACGTGCGGCGCCACATCGGGCCCGATGGTGCAGATGGACGTGCGCCGCCTGTTCTGGAATCAGTGGGACATCATGGGCTCGACGATGGGCAACGACTCCGAATTCGACGCCGTCACAAATGAGTTCCGCGCCGGCCGTCTCACGCCCCTGGTTGATTCGGTGTTCGATATTTCTCAGGGCAAGCAAGCGTTCGAGCGACTCGCCAGCGGGCAGCAGTTCGGCAAGATCGTGGTGCGGATTCCCGACTGATGGCTGAAGGCGGCGCACAATACACATCGCTGGAGCTCGCGCAGATACGCGAGGAATTTACGTCGGGAAAAATGCCCCTATGTCCGCGATGCGGAGTCGCGATGACTCGTCGTGAGATTGGCGGTGGATCGTTTGGGCTGGGCTACGCGAGGCAACGCGATTGGCTGATCTGCGCGAAGTGCCGTCGCAGTGCCATCTTTGACATTCATCGTGGGACACGAACTTAAGCTTTCCTCGCCTCCCGCCTCCCGCTACATCCTCGGCGCGGCCGGCTTGGCTGCGTAAATGAAATCGTAGTAATCGCGCATCGCCAGCTCCGACGCTGCCTCTTCATCGAGAAATACAGTAGCGTCGCGATGTAACTGCAGCGCGCTTGCGGTGATCATGCTCGTTACGGGCCCCTCCACCGCCTGCGCAATCGCCCTCGCTTTTGATTTGCCGCTCGCGACCAGCAGCAGCTGCCGCGCCTCCAGAATCGTACCGACGCCCATGGTGATCGCGTAAACCGGCACGTCTTCGCGTCGCTCGAAGAACCGTGCGTTGTCGCCGATCGTCTGCATCGACAGCGTTTTCAGACGCGTGCGTGAGCTGAGGGAGCTTGTCGGCTCGTTGAACGCTATGTGCCCGTCGCTGCCGATTCCGAGAATCTGCAGATCGATCCCGCCGGCCTCGACGATACGCCTCTCGTACCAATCGCAAAACGCCGGGTAGTTGCTCGTGGTGCCGGACGGCACGTTGATGTTCTGGGGCTGGACGTTCACGTGTTGAAAGAAATTCTCTTGCATGAAGTAGCCGTAACTCTGCGGATGATTGCTGGGCAGCCCGACATACTCATCCAGATTGAAGGTCGTCACGCGCGAAAAGTCGAGCTTCCCTTGCTGGTACATTCGCACCAGTTCCTGGTATAGCCCGAGGGGTGTCGACCCCGTCGCCATTCCAAGGACTGCGTTGGGCTTGGTATTCAGCAGCTCGGCGACCATCTGTGCCGCCTGTTGGCTCATCTCGTTGTAATTCTGCCTGATGACTACTTCCATGGTGTTTCCGTCCCCCGTTCGTTTTACGAAAGCGCGCCGCGACTCAATAAGCTCGTTCTCATATATGGTGCGGTAAAGCGTCAGCGGCGGCAACACCTCGACCGCGTCGCACGAGCCGTCTGAACGAATCGGGAATAAATCCTCGCCCCGGCCGGTCTCCAATACGTACGCGGTATCGGATCACTGACACACACAACGAGGAAGTTATGACGGCCGCTCCACACCAGAACAACAACAAAAACGCCGATAGCGAGCGTTTTCAAAAGTCCTTACGAGCCTGGGCGCGATTAGCGCTCGGTGCCGTGCTGCTGGCTGGCACCGCCGCGTGCTCGCGAATCCAGCACGTCGAAGTCGCACCGTCCAGTGCGATTGCAGACTCGATGCCGGGGGCAGAGCGGAAGAGCGCTGCCCCGGTTCCGGCGATCGACATCTTCACGCTGGTCTCGGACATGAAGCACGGCGGGTACGTCGTCGTGTTTCGTCACGCTCCTACCAATCGCGACCAGGCCGATACCGATCCGCTCGACTACTCCGATACCATGCACCAGCGCCTCCTTAGCGACAAAGGGAAGGAGATTGCCAAACAGATCGGAGATGCATTTCGGACCCTCGGCATCCCAATCGGTGAGACCTACACCAGCCGCTACAATCGCGCGGTAGAAACCGGCAAGCTGATCGCTGGAACGGATGTGATGACGACCCTCGACGTCACCGAAGGGGGTCTTGTTGCGACTCCGATCGAGAATGACCGTCGCGCCGCGGCGCTCAAGATCCTCGTCGAGAGTGAGCCCGACAACGGAAAGAACACCATCATCGTCACCCACAAACCGAACCTCGTCGACGCGTTCGGCGCCGAGTGGGTTGGCTCGAAGGACGCTGAAGCGTCTGTGTTCAAGCCGGATGGTTCTACGAAACCCGTATTGATTGCGCGCGTGCAGGCAGCAGACTGGATCAAGGCCGCCAGTGGGGGCCAACAATGAGCAACCACCACGACCGCGACGACGCCCGGTTCGACGAGCAGGGCAACACTCGTCCAACGGGATCCAACTACATAACGGACGTCCTCACCGAAGACGGTATCGATCGGCGCGGGTTCCTGCGCTGCATGGCATGGGCGGGCACCGCCACAGTTTGGGCGCTCTCCGGCGGAATTCCTACTTCCTTCCGGTTGAGCAGCCTCTCGAGCATGACGGAAGCGGAGCGCAAAAGCGTTTTCTTCGCTCAGGTCAGCGACAGCCACATCGGCTTCAGCAAAGAGGCCAACAAGGATGTCACCGCCACTCTGCAGGAAGCGGTCGCCAAGCTGAACGCGCTGCCGCAGCGTCCCGCGCTCGTTCTTCACACCGGTGATATCACGCAGCTCTCCAAATCCGACGAGTTCGACACAGCCAATGAAGTGCTCAAGGGCGTGAAGACCGATCGGATCTTCTACGTCCCTGGCGAGCACGATGTCGCCAGCGATAACGGCGCGTCATACCTCCAGCGTTACGGCAAAGGCACCAAGGGCGGCGGTTGGTACAGCTTCGATCACTCGGGCGTTCACTTCGTCGGTCTCGTCAACGTGCTCAACCTCAAGGCGGGCGGACTCGGATCTCTAGGCTCTGATCAGATCGCCTGGCTGAAAAGAGATCTGTCCGGTCTCAGTGCGAGCACGCCGGTCGTACTGTTCGCGCACGTTCCGTTGTGGACGGTCTATCCCGAATGGGGTTGGGGCACTGACGATTCGGAGCAGGCTCTCTCTCTCGTCAAACGATTCGGGTCGGTAACCGTTCTGAACGGCCACATCCACCAGATTATGCAGAAGGTCGAAGGAAATATTTCCTTCCACACCGCGATGTCGACCGCGTTTCCGCAGCCGACGCCCGGTACCGCACCAGCACCGGGTCCGCTCAAGGTCGAGCCGGAAAGACTCAAGAGCGTGCTCGGCGTCACCAATGTCACGTTCATTCCCGGCAGGAGCGCGCTGGCAGTCGTCGACGCGACGCTCTCCGGTCTACCGCCGGCATTCGAAGCTGCATCGCACGATGCCATGGTGCGCCGTCAGTCGGAGCGAAAGAGTATTTCGCTCGCGGCCAACGAGATCGGAATCGACAACTTCAAGTTCTCTCCGAACCCGTTGACGGTGAAATCCGGTACCAAGGTCGTGTGGATCAACAACGACGATGTTCCGCACCTCATCGTCAGCACCCAGAACAAGTTCAGGCAGTCGCAGGTGCTCGATACAAACCAACGTTTCGCCGTCACACTAACCAAGCCTGGCACGTATGACTATTTCTGCTCATTGCATCCGATGATGCAGGGCAAGATCATTGTCCAATAAGGCGGGAATAAAACCCGCGCTCGCAGAATCTACTTATCGTGACCTTACACGCGGGTAGATCTCACTGGAGAAGGATGGCCGAGCAGGGCGTCACGCGCTTTGAGCAAGTAGTACTGCCGCATCTCGACGATGCGTATACTCTGGCGTGCTACCTGTTGCGCGATCAGCACGACGCCCAGGATGCGGTGCAGGAGTCAGTGCTCCGTGCGCTTCGTTACTTCGAGGGGTTTCGCGGCGAAGACGCACGGGCCTGGCTTCTCGCCATCGTTCGCAATTACTGCTACTCCTGGAAAAAGGGAAGCAAGAGCGACCAGGGGGCGGTGCCGTTCGCCGATGATAAAGCGGTCGACATCGCCGACGAACACGCTGCCGACGACCTGGCTATCCAGTCCTCCGAGAGCGATAGAGTTCGCGCGGCAGTCGACAGGCTACCGGCAGAATTGAAAGAGGTGATCGTGTTGCGAGAGCTCAACGAGTTGTCGTACCGTGAAATCAGCGAGGTCGTCGGAGTCCCCATGGGAACCGTGATGTCGCGCCTCTCTCGGGCGCGCGAGCGGCTCGCCGCAGCACTCGGCGCCGATTCCAGGAAGGCGAGCTGACATGACCTGTGCCGATTGCCTCGAGAATCTCGGCCCATTCATCGACGGCGAGTTGCCCGTCGTCGAAGCGGCGCTGGTCGAATCGCATCTGAAAAGTTGCCAGGACTGCGCGGCAGCGCATCGCCGCCTCGTCGAGACGTCCTCACAGGTGAAAGGCGCGCTGACGCGGTACCGGGCACCGGATGTCCTCAAGGCGCGCATTCGCGCCAGTCTCGCTGACGCAGGAACCGAAGCGCTGGGCCAACCCGTCCTGATGGCGACTCCGCGCGGCCGCGTCTGGCCGCGAATCGTTGCCGCCGCGGCAGCGGTGGCAATCGTCAGCAGCGCACTCACCGTTGCGAGCTTGAATCGGAGCCCGTCCGCGGATCCGTTGCAGCAGGAAGTTCTCAACAGCCACATTCGATCCCTGATGCCCGGTCACCTGACCGACGTCGCATCCAACGATCAGCACAACGTCAAGCCGTGGTTCAACGGACGCGTCGATGTTTCGCCGGCCGTGCCGCGGCTGGACTCGATTGGCTTTCCGCTGCTGGGTGGTCGCCTCGATTACGTCGAAGGTCGGAACGTGGCGGCGGTGGTTTATGGCCGGCGCCAGCACATGATCAACGTTTTCTCCTGGCCTGCGGCAGCTCAAGGGGATCTCGCGCCGGCGGTGTCCAGCGCCAACGGATACAACTTCATTCGGGCCCGGCGCAACGGCGTGGAGGTCTGGATCGTCTCAGATCTGAACCTGCGGGAGCTCGAGGATTTCGCCGAGCGATTTAGAGAGGCGAGCGCGCGCTAAGCAGCAAATCGGGGTTCCTTCGCCTATCTTTCGGCGCAGCGCTCGCCCGCCCGCATTGATCCGAGCCACGACCCATCAATCCAAGATGAATCCCATTCGACGCCTCGCAACAATTGGCGCCCTTTCCCTTTTCGCTGTTTCCGATCTAACCGCGCAGGTCGTCGAGCGCCCCGTTCCCTTCGACGAAGCCGGCGAAGTGATGGTGATGACCCCATACATCGCCGGACGCGCCGACCTCCGCGCTCCCTGGTGGCCCGTTTCAGGCGACTTCACCGGCGCCCGGCTCTACACGGTGAACGACTCCAGTTACATCCTCACGGTTAATCGCCGCACCGGGGTCGTCGAGCGCTACACCCTCTCCACTGCCGATCGAGACGCGATCAAGGCGATCGTATCTCGTCTTCCACACGAAGTCATCGCCGCCCGCAACGACGCGCGCAATTCGTTCATCAAGAATCAGACGCTGCTCGGAATCTTCGTGTATGGGCCGGCATTCTCGATTGCGCTTCAGAACAATCCGGCGGGCGCGACCGCCGGATACCTCGTCGTTGCCGGCGGATCATTCTTCGCGGCCTCTCAAATCGCGCATCAAAATCTGATTTCGCGATCACAGAGTGACCTCGCCTTCAACATGGGCCATAACGGCGCGCTCGCCGGCTGGGCCACCATGTACATCTTCAACGCCAGCGACGAGGGGCAAGCGGCAGGCGCATTCATCGGTGGGATCGGCGGAGCCGCGCTCGGCGTTGGACTCGGCCGCGGAATGACAGAAGCCGATGCCGTCGGAGCCGCCTTCGGGTCGGATATCGGCGCACTCATTGGCTATGGCGTCGCGGAAGCGATTCGGGGCGATGAGGTATGCACATTCACCCCGAGTGGTGGCGGCTTTCCGATCGAAACTTGCGATCGCGGTTGGTCCAATCGCGGCGAAGTCACCATGGTTCTGGCCTCTGGTATCATCGGCTACCCATTCGGTGTTCTCTACCCGCGGAACGCACGCTATCACGTAACCCCGGGCGACATTAACACTCTGTGGGGAACGAGCCTGCTCGGCGCGACGACAGCGGGCGCTTTCCTCAATCGGGGTGTCAGCCGGCGGGCGGCCGCCGCGACCGTGACAACCGGCGGTGTGCTCGGCATGGTCCTCGGCGATCGGTTCCTCGTTCAGCGCTACGATCACAGCCGCACCGATGGTTCCCGGGTGACGCTGGGGACTATCGCTGGCGGTCTGATGGGAGCCGGCGTCGCTGCCCTCATCAACAGCGAGGATCCCAGCCCGCACCTCGTGCTGGGGCTGGCGTCCGCCGGCGCACTCGCGGGCATCATCATCACGGAGAAGTACCTTGAGCCTGGCCCCGACACCGGACGGCCACGCATTGCTGTAACTTTTAATCCGATGGGCTTCGTCCAGACTGCCGCCCGCACCCCGGGGAATCACTCCCTACTCAACGTGAGGTTCTAGTGGACACCACGACGACACTCACTTTCGGCGAAAGACTGCAGGACAGCTTCGAGCAGCTCTATCGTTACGTCCCGGCGCTCTTCGGCGCGCTGGTGATCCTGTTCGCCGGCTATCTCCTTGCGCGATTGCTGGAAAAGGGCACCGACCGAATCATGCGACGCATCCACCTCAATCAGATTCTCGAGCGCGGCGGCGTGATGCAGGCCGTTGAGAGATCGGGCTCGCGGGTTAATCCGACGCGTGTCGCCGGAAGCCTCGTCTTCTGGTTCGTGATGTTCGCGGTGATGCTCGTCGCCGCCAACGCACTCGGTCTGCAATCTCTCGCCAACGTTTTTTCGGAGCTCGTTAGCTACATCCCCAGTGTCATTGCCGCGATCGTCATCATGATCGTTGGCATCGTGCTCGGCAGCTTCGTTGGCGGATTGATCATGGCGTCCGCGGGCGGACTGCACGGTGGACCGACACTGGCGCGAGTAGGGAAGGGTGGCGTCATCGTCCTCGCCGTTTTCATGGCGCTCCAGGAGTTGGGCGTTGCCACTGAGATCGTGACGACGGCTTTCGCGATCTTGTTCGGCGCGGTGGCACTGGCACTCGCGCTCGCCTTCGGAATTGGCGCGCGTGAGCTCGCCGGCGAGATCACCCGCAACTGGTACCGCCGCTACAAGGAAGAGCGGGACAACATCGAGCGCGACAATCGCGAGCTCGATCGCCAGGAAGGCATTACTACCACCGAAGAGTACGTCAGGCCGACGTACGGCATTCGCAACACCGGACCACACGACGTAGTCAGACCGCCCGAGTGAGCTCACCCTCCGGCGTCGTGGCTTCACCAGAAGTGATGTCCGCGCCGAGTGAGCTGGCGAGAGCGCTGTCGCTCCGCGACTCAATTGCGCTCGTGCTGACTGTGATCGGCACGGGCGTTTTTCTCAAGACTGCGCCGATGGCGCAGCTCGTCGGATCGCCGTCGAATGTTCTTCTCGCCTGGCTGGCGGCCGGGCTCCTTTCCCTCGCGGGCGCACTGACTTACGCCGAGCTCGGCGCGATGATGCCCGAGGCTGGCGGAGAGTACGTGTTTTTAAGAGAAGCATACGGAGATCTTCCCGCCTTTCTGTTTGGTTGGACGTCGGTGATGCTCATCGCCAGCGGAGGTCTTGCCGCCGTCTCCACCGCGCTCGCTTCTTTCCTTGGCTCGTTCGTGCCACTCGGCTCCGTCTGGACGACCCACGATTTCCATCTGCTCGGCACGGTCGTTAACTGGCGGTTTGGAATTCAGCAGCTGGTGGCCGTCTCCATCATCGTCCTGTTCTGCGCCATCAATTCCCGCGGCGTCGGCCTCGGAGCGAAGGTCCAGTGGGCGGCAACCGTCGCCAAGATCGCGGGACTCGCCATCATCGTGCTCGGCGCATTTCTCCTCTCGCGATCGGGAAGCTGGGCGCATCTACACAAACCGGTGACGGCTACCACGGCACCGTCGGGCGCCGGAGCGTTCGGCGCCGCGATGATAGCCGCACTCTGGGCTTATCAGGGTTGGACCAACCTGCCGATGGTGGCGGGCGAGATCGAGAAACCGGAGCGCAACGTTCCGCGCGCGCTGATCTACGGAACGGTATTGGTGATTCTTATTTATCTGATCACCAACCTCGCCTATTTCTACGCCCTGCCATTCAGCGAGATACTGACGGCCAACTCGACTGCCTATCGTGACGCGCTTCCAATTGCCGCGAAGGCGGCCCAGACATTCTGGTCGTATGGCGCGCAGCTGGTCTCGATTGCCTTTATGATCGCAGCGATTGGCGCGCTCAACGGCATCACACTCATGAATTCGCGCGTCCCCTACGCAATGGCGCGCAATGGGCTCTTCTTTCGACCGCTGGCGGTTCTGCATGCGGAATCCCGCGTGCCGGTAAGAGCCATCTGGTTCCAGGGACTCTGGGCGTGCGTGCTGGCTCTCTCCGGCACCTTCGATCAGATCACGACATCGGTGATTTTCGCGGTATGGCTCTTCACCGCGTTAGTGGGATCGTCGCTATTCGTATTGCGTCGGAAACTGCCCGCCGCCCCGCGACGGTACCGTGCGCTCGGCTATCCCGTCGTGCCGGCACTTTTTGTCGTCGTCGCAGCGTGGCTGGTCATCAACAGCCTGTCCACCACGCCGGTGGAATCCGTCGCTGGACTGGTGCTGATGGCGCTGGGACTACCGTTCTACCTCTACTTCCGCGCCACCCAGAAAACAGTACACGCCGATTCCTGAGCGCTGACACACCACTGGCACGACCTTTCCCAATGTGGAGGGTATGCCCGCCAAAAACAGCGACCTTCACGGGAATGTCCCCGATCAGTCTTCCGTCGCGTTGATCATGATCGACGTCATCAACGACATGGAGTTCGAGTCGGGAGAAAAG
This sequence comes from Gemmatimonadaceae bacterium, assembly GCA_045803585.1. Taxonomy (GTDB): domain Bacteria; phylum Gemmatimonadota; class Gemmatimonadetes; order Gemmatimonadales; family Gemmatimonadaceae; genus UBA4720. The sequence goes on along the minus strand of JBJMOT010000022.1, from coordinate 17,679 downwards.
CTGTTCAGGAACGCCCTGCCGGCAGCGCGTGCTCTCGCCAATCTCAGGCGTCGCGCCATCGACGCCGGAGTACCGGTGATTTACGTCAACGACAACTTCGGGAAATGGCGGTCGGATTTTCGGCAGCAGCTCGATCACGTCCTCAAAGACGGTGTCCGCGGCGAGCCGATCGCCAAGCTGCTACGGCCGGGTGAAGAAGACTATTTCGTTCTGAAGGCAAAACATTCCGGCTTTTATCACACCCAGCTCGACCTGCTCATCGACTATCTACAGGTAAAAACCGTTGTACTGGCCGGATTCGCGACAGACATGTGCGTTCTGTTCACGGCGTCCGACGCATATCTCCGCGATCTGAACATCATCGTGCCCCCTGACTGCTCGGCGGCTGCATCGACTGAGAACCATGAAGGCGCGCTCGAGCACATGGCGCGCGTCCTGCACGTCGATACGACTCCTTCTATTGATATCGACTTCGACGATCTGCTGAAATCAGCGAGCGTCGCTGAGGACCACGCCGGAGCACAAGCGACGGAGTGAGCGCGGGTTGAACAGTGCCCGCCAGGTATTTCTTGCGCAGACTCTCCGGATGCCGTTCGATCGCGTAACGAAGCATGGTACGTGGCATCTTCGAGTAATGCTTTTTCAGAAAGGCATCGAGAGCTTTGCGATCCCGCTTTCCCACCTCGCGCAACATCCAGCCAACCGCCTTGTGAATCAGGTCGTGTGAGTCGGCCAGCAGCATTGTTGCGATCCTGAGCGTCGGCCGAAACTCGTTGCGCTTGATGAAATAAAAAGTCGCAACGATAGCAATGCGGCGTTCCCACAGATCCTTCGATCGGGCCAGCTTCTCGAGCAGTGCGATCCTCTTCGGCTCGACATGTGAGCCGACCACATGCTCCGCGGATAAATCGACCAGATCCCAGTTGTTGATCCAGCGTGTGTTGGAGAGATACGCGTGATGGATCTGCCGCCGCGTCTGCTCGTCACCGCGCTTGTAGCCATCGACGAACAGCAGCAGCGCCACCAATCGTTCTTCGTGCCAGGGTGACGCGAGCAGCGCCAACGCCGAATCATGGTCGAGCTTCCGGTACTTCTTTGCCAGCGTCCGCATCTGCGGGACGGTTAATCCGAGGAACTTGTCTCCCTCGCCGTATTGTCCCGGCCCTGTCTTGAAAAAAGTGAGCGAGACAGTCGCGCGTTTCGGCTCAGCGAGGGTTTGGATCTCTGCTTTAATAGCGGCGAGAGTTGGGGAATCGATAGCGCTTGTCACGGCCGGCCGGCGCCGTTCGCCAGTGCGCGAATCACTCGCTCGGTGAGATCGACGACCTTTTCCATTCCGGCAAAGTTAATTCGTTCGGCGATGTCGCCGGCGCGGTGATAGTCCGCGTGCAGCTCTGTGAACGGGCTGAACACCGGGATATGCTCGTCGGCAAAAGACAGCTGGTCCGACGCTTCATCCGCCGCGGGTTGCCAGATCAGGTGAAAACTGAGCGCCGGCGGGATCTTCTCGACGCTGTCCACCAGCTGATGGAATCTGTCGTCAGCGCCGGCGGTGTGCAGGACGAGCCTGTCGCTACGAAGCCGTCCCACCATGTCGAGGTTGACCATCGTGATGACATCGCGCAAAGGAACGGGGGCGTTCTCCACGAAGAAGGTCGAACCGATAAGCCCGAGCTCCTCGGCGCTGAAGTTCACAAACAGTACTGACCTGCGGGTGGGATTCGCGGCGAATCTCCTCGCCAGCTCCATGACCGACGTGGTGCCCGACGCGTTATCGTCAGCGCCGAGACGCACCAGTCGAAACGGGCTCGAGTCGCGAGCGTAAATCGAGGATGGTCCAATGTGATCGTAGTGCGCGCCGACGACGACATACTCCTTGTCCAGCACTGTGTCTGTGCCGAGGACGAGCGCGGCCACGTTCTGCGTCCGATCCCGGATCCGCACGTCCAGCCGATTCGCAGCACCGAGCACCCGAAAGGGTTCGAAGAAACTCTTCTCGCAGGCCGGCGCGGTCGGGCAGGCAGCGACGAAAACCGGCTGCAACCCAAGCACTCCATAGCGTCGCGCAATAAACGCCGCCGCCGAATCGTTCCCGGGCGTCCCGGTGAGCCTTCCCTCCAACGCCGGACTCGCGAGATAAGTGAGATCCGCCCTCATCCGCGCCGCCACCTCCGTATCCGGCACGACGACAGTAGGCGCACTCGCGCAGCCGAGCACAGCAACAACCAGGATTCCAACGGACCAACGAATCACGGTGCCTCCAATTCGCCTTCGCTCCAGTGGCATGATATAATGTGTGCCCATGCCTGCGATTAGTCCGGCCGACACCGCATGGATGCTGGTTGCCACCGCAATGGTGCTGCTGATGACCCCCGCCCTCGGTTTTTTCTACGGCGGGATGGTCAGAGCAAAAAACGCCCTCAATACGATGATGATGTCCTACGTCGCCCTCGGCTTCGTCGGCGTCGCCTGGGCGATTATCGGATACTCCCTCGCCTTCTCTGAAGGCGGCGGACTCGTCGGCAATCTCCACTTCGCTTTCCTGAATAATGTCGGTCTCGAGGCGAAGGGATCGATCCCCCATATTCTCTTCGCATCGTACCAGGGGACCTTCGCCGTCATCACCGCCGCGCTCATCTCCGGGGCGATCGTCGAGCGGATGCGCTTCGGCCCATATCTCACCTTCATCGCGCTCTGGTCGATCGGCGTCTACGCCCCGATCGCCCATTGGGTATGGGGCGGGGGATGGCTCGGCAAACTCGGCGCGCTCGATTTCGCGGGTGGTACGGTCGTCCATATCAACGCTGCAGCAGCCGCTCTCGTCGGCGCGATCGTGCTCGGCCCGCGCAAAGACTACACGCGCCAGGCGATCATTCCGCAGAACGTGCCGTTCACTCTGCTCGGAACGGGAATTTTATGGTTCGGGTGGTTCGGCTTCAACGGCGGTAGCGCTCTCGCCGCTAGCACGTCGGCGGCCCTCGCCTTTGCCAACACCATGTTCGCTCCGATGGCGACCCTCGTCGTCTGGAGCCTTCTCGATCTGATGCGGACTCGCAAGACGACAGCAGTCGGCGCAGCGACAGCCATCGTCGTTGGCCTCGTCGCTATCACACCGGCCGCCGGATTTGTCAGTCCCATTTCGGCGATTGCACTCGGCGGGATCGCCGCGCCCGCCAGTTATTTCGCGATAATCTGGAGAGCGCGGACCCGACTGGACGATTCTCTGGACGTCGTCGCCGCCCACGGAGTTGGCGGAACCGTCGGCGCCCTGCTCACCGGCATCCTCGCCGAGAAGGCATGGAACGGGGCCTCCGACGGGGCGCTCTTCGGCAATCCGCGACAACTGGGAATTCAGGTCGCGGCAGTATTGGCGACGATCGTTTACAGCGCGGTGGCAACGTTCGTGATCATCAAGGTGATCGGATTCGGATTCAACCTTCGCGCGAGTGCGAAAGAAGAGGGAATCGGCCTCGACGTCACCCAGCACGGTGAAGAGGCTTACAGCAGGGGCGAGGGCGCAATTCTGGTCCGCGCCGATCGGAGCTGAAAATGAAAATGGTCATGGCAGTCATACGCCCCGAAAAACTCAACGACGTCCTCGAAGCGTTGTACCGTGCGGAGGTCACGGGCCTCACCATAAGCCGGGTCCGCGGTCACGGTGGAGAGACTGAGCAGGTGGAGACTTATCGCGGCACGACGGTGAAGGTGGAGCTTCACGACAAGGTTCGCATAGAGATCGGTGTGTCCGATCCCTTTGTGGAACCGACCGTAAGGGCAATTCTTTCCGCTGGCCGTACCGGCGATGTCGGTGATGGAAAGATCTTTGTCTTGCCGGTTGAGAAGGTGTATCGGATCAGGACGGGGGAGGAGGATCGGTCGGCTGTTACGCCGGTGAGCGCGGAGGAGAGCGGGGTTTAGACAGTGCGTCTAATGGCGTTACGTCAGAACGCCGGTAGATCTCAGTCATTCTGGACCCCGAGAACGCAAAGACCGTGCGCTGCAACCCTACCTAACTCCGCCATCCCTCCGGCAAGCAGCCGGACCGAGGCGCACCCACCGATCGGATCCTCGTAAAGCGGCCGTACCTCACCCCGCTTCTCAGCAGATAAACCGAGTCTCACGTGCTCAACCGCCCGATCCCCAAAATTCACCACGATAAGCACTTTCTCGCGCGGCGACGTCCGAATCCACGCTGCCGTTGTACCGCCCTGATCGTTCGTCGCGACCATCTCTAGCGCCCCGTCTCCGAGCGCCGGGTGCGCATTGCGCAGCCGAATCAACCGTCGATAGTGATTGAGCAGCGACCCCGGATCCTGATCCTGCGCTGCGACATTCTTCGTTTGCCAATCAGTTTGTAGCGGTTCCCACGGCTTTCCGCCCGTGAAGCCCCCGTTCGCCGCGGAACTCCACTGCATCGGCGTCCGGATCATCTCGTCCGGCTTCTGCCCAACCATCGCGATTTCCTCTCCGTAGTACACAAACGGCATCCCAGGCAGCATCAACATCGCACTCGCCGCCACCCGCGCTTTCCCTTCGTCGCCGAGCACCGTCATCACCCGTGGCTGATCGTGATTGGTGAGAAACGGTGACCACCGTCCGGCCGGAAACTTTTGGTTTGCGTGAGCGACCGCGATGACGAATCCGCGCGCATCGCCGGTTTCCGCGGCGTGCATCGCACCCTTCGCTACGGCGAAGGCGAAATACGAATCCAGCTGATCGGGATAGTACGTTTCCATGACTCCCGGCGACTCATCGGTCATCTCACCCACGGTGAATGACCGGGGATCCGCATTTCGCACCGTGTTACCCATCTCGCGCATCACCTCGTGTGTGCCGCGTGAATGCTCCAGCACGCTGTCATCCTCGACGAGATACGAGATCGCATCGAACCGAAACCCATCGGCGTGCATCTCGTTCACCCAGTACCTGAGCACCTTTTGCATTTCGGAGCGCACCGCGGAGTTGTCGTAATTCAGATCCGGCATCTCGTGCCAGAAGACTCCGTAGTAATACTCGTCGCGCCGCGGTGATTTGTGCCACGCCTCCTGTCCCCATGGACCTTTTTGCGGCGGCAGAGTCTTTGACCATCGATACCAGCCTCGATAGCTGCTCGAGGTATCGCGGAGCGCTGTCTGAAACCAGGGGTTCTGGCTACCCGTGTGATTGGGAACGAAGTCGACGATGACGTGAATTCCACGCTTGTGTGCCTCCCCCACCAATCGACGGAAATCATAGCCATTGCCGTAGTGCGGGTCGACGTGGTAATAGTCGACGACATCGTACCCGTGATAGCTCATCGCCTCGTCGATGGGCATCAGCCAAATGCAATTCGCGCCGAGGCTGGTCTTGCTCTGTGGATTCCCATCGTTGATGTAGTCGAGACGGGCCGTGAGTCCGGGCAGATCACCAATGCCGTCGCCGTCGGAATCCTGGAACGAGCGGACGAAAACTTCGTAGCAGACTCCATTGTGCCACCACGCCGTCGCATTCGAGGGCGGCTCGACAGGCTCTGGAGCAGGCGCAGCCCTGGAGCACGCGACGGCACTCAGCAGCCATACTACAAACGCGAACCGCAACGACGACCTACCGCCGCACCGGACGCCACTCGGTGGACGAGAGATGGCTCGCACACACCGGCCCTCCATCTTTGATCGTTCCCTCGATCTCGATCTCCAAGATCATCTTTCGCCCCGTCCGCACCTTCTCGATCAGGTCCGGCGTGATCGTCATCAAAGGAATTTTTGCGCGTCGGTTCCAGAAGGTGCCGGCCTGTCCCGCACTCTGGCCGGAGTTCACATAGACGAACCTCTTGTCCGGCGGACCTTGCGTGAACTCCCCAAGAAATCTCGGCGCCCCACCCTTCGCGTCGACGCGAACCTCGAAATCGAACGACAGCGAATCGCTGGTGGTGCGAGTCGGCGGTACCAGCGACGGATGCCCGCTCGCGCCACCTTTCCCATGCTGCAACGCGAATCGCACGTCTACCGGTACTCGGTGCAGCGTGATCCGGAGCGGAATCGTCATCTCGCTGTCTGGCATTTGCTTCACTCGCATGCTTACGGTTTCGACACCGCAGGCGAATGCGGATCCCACACTGCGACACCAACGCGCGAATCGGCCGTTCCATAATACAGGAACCAGCGTCCCTTGAACGGGATCAACGCTTCGGTGAACGTCGTTCCTTCCTTGTACTGTCCGCTCTTCTCGTAATCCTCGGTCGGTCTGATGAACGGCTCGTCAGATCGCGCAATCAGCTTGATCGGATTTCGCGCGTCGAACAGTGCCTGCCCTCCGGTATAAACCCGCTGTGGCAAACCAGGCGCACCGAATTGTCCACTGTTCCCGGCGTTGTACAAGAGCACGATCCCGCGCCCCGTCATGATCGCCGGGGGTCCGGCCTCCACCAGCCATGAATCGAAGTAACCCGGACGGGGTGACAGCACCTTCGCCACCTTCCCATCCGAATCGGCCAGCGGAGTCCAGTCGAGAAGATTGTCCGACGTGGCGATCATGATGTCGGGCACGTTGAAGTACATCCAGTATTTCCCATTTACCCGCGTCGCAACGAGCCGGTCGCCGTCAACTCTCGTGAGGATCGCGCCCGATTTCGTTTCGCTCCGCAGGTACTTTCCGTTCTCTGCTTTCGCGAACGCGGGTCCGTGCTTGGTCCAGTGAAGGAGGTCCCTCGACGTTGCGACGGCAAGGTGCGGTACGTCGCGGTTCCACTGCGTATAGGTCAGAACGTAGGTGTGATCATCGGTTTCGACGATCCGCGGATCCTCGACGCCGCCCGTCCACTCGTACCGGGCCTCGGCGTCTTTGTCGGGAAACAGAACCGGTGCTGGACGTCTCGTAAATCTCAGTCCATCCGCGCTTTCGGCGAGACCAATGCGCGAGGTGTGAAAGCCGATCTCCGTTTTCCCCGAAGCGTCTTCTGCCCGGTACAGGACGTACACCCTGCCGTCCTTCACCACGGCCGCCGGATTGAACGTCGCCAACTCCTCCCACCGCACAATGCTGTCTGTCATCGGCGAGAGAAAGCTGGACCCCGCCGTCGGGCTGATCACCGGATTGATCCCGGCCGGCTTCACAAAAGGCCCAAACATCCAGGACCCAGTCTGGGCGCGAGCCGGCCCCGCGAAAAGCGTGGTGACCAGAAACAAAGCGGTAGATCGTCTCATTTCAGACCCAGGAATCCGGCATGCGAGGGATGAATGTGACTCCTGAGCGGTTGGTTCGTTAGCCGTGATAGGGCGGTCCATTCCGCCGCAGACAGTCATCAAAGAGGAATTGCCTCAGTGCGTTATTGCTACCTGTTTCTTGCCTGCGCCGGCATCACCGCCGCCTGCACTCCGTCCAAGCCAGCGCCCCCGCCGAGTGTGAAAGTCGTTCGCGAGACGGTCACTGTAACCCGGAGTGATCCAGACCTCGATAAGCGCGTCGCTCGACTCGAGCTCCAGGTCCTCGCCCGCGATGCCCAGATCGAAGATCTGCAAACCCGTCTGGATGACACCCGCGCCGAAGTCGTGCGCGCCATGGCCAAGCTGCAGTCTGTAGCGAGCCGCGCACAGGCGGCCTCCGCAATGGCGGAAGCTGAAGTCGCCCTCCAGAGCATGAGGTCCGGCACAGCGCAGGAGCCTGTCGAGGCCGGTCAGGTAACGCGGCTGGTAAAGCAGAGCGCGACCGAGTTCGACAAACAGAATTACGGCGGTGCGCTCTACCTGGCGAACCAGGCCAAGACCGTCGCCTCTTCGTATCGTGGCCGGCTCGGCTCGAATAGAGAAGAGGCCCGTCCCGGCGAAACTCTGTTCGCTGTTCCGATCAAGCTAAAGACCACCAGCAAGGGCAACGTTCGTGAAGGGCCGGGCACCAACTTCTCCGTCACCTTCTCAGCCGATGCCAACAGCTCAATCACAGCGTATTCCTACGCCGATGAGTGGATTCGCGTCAGTGATGATAGCACCGGCCGCGCGGGATGGATTCACCGCACGCTGGTTTCCCGCCCGTAGGAAATGACTTAGCGGAACTGGGGTCTTGCTGCCGGCTCGAAAACGCGATGTACAGAGCCGGGAAAAGCCAACCCCTACCCGGTCTTCTTGAGTCTGTGTGCGCGCACCGTACGGTCGCGCCCTTCTCTTTTCGCCTGGTATAGAGCTTCGTCGGCGACGGCGATGATCGCTTCGGCGTCATCGGCATCTTCGGGAAACGTGGCGACGCCGATGCTGAGCGTCATCTTGCGGCCGCTGAATTTCTTGGCTGCCACGCGCGCACGAATGTGCTCGGCGGTATCCAGAGCGTCTGCCGCGGCTGTATCCGGCAGGACGATGACGAACTCCTCGCCGCCGTAGCGTGCGCAGCAGTCGTTCTTGCGCGTCGAGTCCCGCATGATCTCGGCGATGGTCTGTAGTACTTCGTCGCCCGCGGGGTGGCCGAAAGCGTCGTTGTATTGCTTGAAGTGGTCGACGTCGCCGACCAGCACGGAGAAGCCACGCTTCTCTTTCTTGAAGCGCGCGACTTCCGCGTCGAGTCGCTGCATGAGGGAGCGATGGTTGGACAGGCCGGTCAAGCTGTCCGTGGTGGACAACAACTCCAGCTCTTCGTTTTTCTTGCGCAGAGTTTCATTGATGCGATCCAGCTCCGCGCGACCGTCGCGCAGGCGATAGACCATGTGATTGAAGACGTCGGTGAGATATCCGACTTCTCCACCTCCCGGCGCTGCCGGCAAGTCGACGGTGAGATCGCCAGCGGCCACTTCGCCGGCTGCTTTGGTCAGTCGATCGAGAGGACGCGAGATCAGTCGTCCCAGACGATACGCGGTTGCGGTCACCGCGATGAGGAGGAACAGGATTACGCCCAGGGCGACATCGCGGAAGCGGCGCACCTGGAGATAGGCTGCCTCAGCCGAGATCTCCGCGATCACGGCCCAGTTCACCTGCGGCACATATTCCAGGGTGCCGATCACATCCCGACCCCCGAAGCTCGTGTACTCGAAAGGTGCCCGCGCACGTTCGCGAAGCTTTTTCATCGTTGCCCGCGGCATCGTGTTCTTGATCAGAGCTTCCGAAACGCCGTCTGAGCCTGCGATCGGCCCACCATGAACATTGACTAGCTGGATCGCGCTGGCGCTATCGAGCGCAAAGGAGCGCAGCAGCAGCTGCACGGGAGCAAGATTCAACTCGGCGGCGAACGCTCCCAATAGCCGGCCATCGGCGCGCTGTGCCGGAACGGCGACAATGAGCTTCGCCCTCTTTGATACAGGATCCCAATAAGCGTCGCCTACGATCTGGTTTTCGGACTTCAGTGTCTGCTGCCAGTCCGCGGGAAGCGGAATCTTCACCGGCTGGCCGGAGCTGGTGGCGATGACATTTCCGTCCAGGTCGAGAACCATCAACGTCTCGAAATCGCTGAACCGCTCGTGGAGTGACGCGAGGTAGTCGCGCAATCTTCCTTCGTTCGAGCCAGCGGTGATGCGGCCGCTGTGATCGAGGCTGAAGACGACTTCATCGGATCCGGCGAAGACGCGCAGATCGTATAGACGCTCTCTGAGCCATACGCCCGCAGCGCGGGCGCTCTGGGCGCTGCTCGACAACAGGTCCTCGCTGATCTTCTTCTCGAGAGCGCGACGGTTCTGAGTATAGAAGACGCCCAACATAGTGCCAGCTGGAAGGAGCGCCGCTACAACGGCGAACGCGAGAATCCTGCTACGCAGGCTCTCAAAGCGGGGGAACGGAAGCGGGAATTTTCCGCGTGCGCGCGGCGTGGTGTGTGTCGCGGGCTGGGCGGCGTTAATGCTTCCGGGTTCCGGGTTTGTGTGGGGCATCGTCTATAGACGATTTACCCTGCGCTGAGCTACCGGGTTTTGGTTGGAACAAAATGCAAGCTCAACCGCAAAACGCCCTATCATCGCGGCGAAAACTGTGGAAACGTTTGACGCTCAGTTGAATCACAAATATTGCAAAGTGCGCGCTTTAACTTCGGTGGTCTATCGCTAATACTCGTAAATACTTAGGTGGCGTGTGGCATGTCGATCCAAAGTGCCGCTGTACGTGGCGGACAAGACGCTCAATCGTCCAGCTTTCGCGTCAACGGTCAAAACCGAACGTGTGTTTGTACCGGTGATATCTGCCGAGTATAGACGATGTGAGTACTTCGCCGGCCACCGAGCCAAATGGAATCCCGTTCGCACCATACGCGAGCGCGAAGTGGATCCGCCTCTCGCACTGCGGGTGTTCGCCGATGAAAGGCAAGCCATCGGGCGTCTCGGCGAAGGTCCCCGCCCAGGCGTAAGCCAGCTCCATTTCTATCCGCGGAAAGAGCCGGCGCGCTCTCGCCAGCAATCTCAGCGCTTTTTTCGGAACGCGCGCGTCGCGGTGAGCGGGATCCCGAAAGGGATCGTCAGCTCCCCCGATCATGATTCGATTGTCGGGGGTCGTGCGCGCGTAGATATACGGGCGCGCCGATTCCCAGATGAGGCACCGATCTTTCCACCCATCGAACGATCTCACCGGCTCCGTGACAATCGCATAGGTGCTGTGGAGCTTCGCCACGCTCTTCGGCAGGAACTGCCCGGCCTCATAACCGGTGGCCACCACTACGTGCTCCGCCGAGATCTTTCCCCGGTCAGTTCTGACTTCGAGATGTGATTTCTCCGTGACGATTCGCGTGACCTCGGTCCGTCCGTAAACCTGGAGACCTCGCCGAGCGCACCGGTCGAGCAAAGCCCGTGTCAATCTCCACGGATCCACTTCCGCTCCGAGAGTGCTCCACAAAGCGAGAGGAGCCTTGAAGTCGACGACCTCCCTTAGCGCGCCCCGATCCAGAATCTCACACGGCAAATGCGCGCGTTGACGCGCCGCGCACTCCTTCCGAAGTGCCGCGACGTCGCGAGCGCGAGACGCGAAATAGAGGGTCGGCCGCTTCTTGAATCCGACGTCAACGTCGAGCTCGTCGCAGACACGCGCGATGGCCTCGATACCGTCAGCGGCGGCGTGATAAACATCGAGGGCGCGCTCTTCTCCGACATCCTTCGTCAGGTCTGCCAGGGAGACGTCGAGCTCATATTGGAGAAGTGCTGTTGATGCGGACGTAGATCCGTGGGCGGGATGCCGTCGATCGACTGCTATAACCGACAAGCCAGCACCTGTGAGCGCATCACACACCAGCGCGCCAGTGATGCCAGCCCCGATCACTACGACGTCGCAGCGTCGATCGGACGAAAGCGGTGGGGCGACCTCACCGACTCCGTTGCAAAGGAGCCAGAACGCATGCGGTGAGGTAAGGTCCAAGTGACTACTGCTGCCAGTCCGCCAGACGCCGCAGCGCTTTCAACCGCTCACTATGGCCGATGCGCGCCTTTGCTACCGATTCGCGCAGCCAGTCAATCGACTGATCGTAGACGACCCGGTTCACCGGGTATGGATGTCCATCCTTGCCGCCGTGCGCGAAGCTGAATCGCGCCGGATCGCGCATGCTCGCGGGGGACCCATACACGACATCGGCCACGAGCGCGAGAGCGCGCACCGACTTGGGGCCAACACCGGGAATCGCCAGGAGCTGCTCGTAATTCTGCGGCGCTGCCTCGTAAGTGCTCAACATCACCTTTCGCAAATGAGCCGGATTGATGTCCTGCTTGATATCGACCCAGTGACGCTTCGGTAACGCCATGGTGATTAGGCGAGCGATTTCCTTGTCGATGAGCCTTGGCTCCTGGCGGGCGAATTCGGTGGAGACGGTTCGCGCAGCTGACGATTCTGATGCAACCATATTGAGCACCTGCTGTCCCGATTCTTCGCTGGCGATCGCGGCATGCGGCTCGTTGACGAAATCGGAAACCGCCGAGCCGAGCCAGTGGTAGCGACGCGCGGTCCCGTCGTTCCCGCGCATGCCTTGCTGTACAACCGCCCACTCGCCGTCGCTTGATACGAAGAAGCTGTGGTGGTAGATGCCGAACCCATCCTGGATCGCTGCCGAATCGACTTTCGCCGCCATCCGGCTGTTGTAGGCGAGGCGGGAACCGTCCACTCCCGTGCGATTCCCGTAGTCGATCAGTTCGTGGGGCGTCTTCCTCGAGGTTTTGCCTTTCCCGCCGGCGACGAAAACACCGAGCTCTCCGCCCCGTTTGGCGAGCCCTTCTTTGAGCGCTCCGCAGACCGTAGTCGTTACCCCGCTGGAGTGCCAGTCGAATCCCAGCACACACCCGAACGCCTGGAACCAGTGAGGGTCCGAAAGACGCCGCAAAAACTCAGCTCTTCCGTGCTCCAAAACGATGACCTCGGCGATCTCAGGCGCGAGCTGCGCCATCCGCTCAAAGAGCCACTTCGGAGCTCTGCCGCCGTGAAGCGGAAGTGTAGCGCTACCAGTGCGTTGGGCCATTAACAAATTTACCCCTAAGACGTCAAACTTTATTAGATTGGTAGAGCGAAATTCACCAACTTTTCGCTAGCTCAGCCATACAACTGAAGAGGTCACTACTGGAGCGCTTAGTCGTCTCCCGTAGTCCATTATTTCTACCAGCCAGGAGCCAACTTTGGGTAAGCCAAATCAGCTTAGCGAATACGTCAAGAACGGTTCAATCGGTCTGCTCGCGCTCCTTTGCGTGGGCTCGCGCTTCGTCTCTGGCCCTACCCAGAATGGACCAGTTCTATCGGCGGCGGTCGCATTCGCCGCTCCTAAACGCCCAGCTGATTCGACGGGATTCAAAGTTCTCGATGTGCTCGCCGCCAAAACCGGCGCGGCACTCAACGCCCTGCAGACAGCGGTTCGTCCGCTGAGTCATCCGAAGGCGCTGGAAACTGCGTTTCACAGCTACTTCGCCTACACGTCCTCGCACCCCGGCGAAGTCACCAAGCCATACCTGTACTTCGTCGACTACGGTTTGCCGAGCACGGAGCCGCGTGGCTATGTGTTCGACATGAGCACGCTCCAGGTTGTCGAAGGACCGTTCACGGTCGCTCACGGACGCGGCTCCTCGACGAGCCAGTACGGCGTCCCGACCAGATTCTCCAACGCTCCCGGCAGCGCGATGACGTCGCTTGGTCTTTACCTCGCCGAAAATCTATACCCGTTTCACGGTAAGACAGGTGGCCAGGGTTACAGCTCTGTCGGGCTCCGACTCAAGGGAGTATCGAGCACCAACGACAAGGCGCTCGCTCGCGGAGTTGTCGCGCACGGAGCTCCTTATGTCACGGCGACCAAAGCTGGACGTAGCGAAGGCTGCCCTGCGATGGAGCAGCAGCGCGCTCAGCGCGTTCTCCCGGAGCTCGCCAACGGCGGAATGGTTTTCCTGTTCGCGCCCGAGCCTGAACTGATCTCGGTCGACTAAATCGTCGTCGGGCCGAGCACCGCTCGGCCCCGATTTCGCCCATCGAACGGGCGATGCCAAAAAACGAGCTCGAGGTATTCTGGCCGCGCTGGATTTTTCTTCGCGGCCTCGGTCTGATTTTCTTTTCGGCCTTTTACTCGCTCGCTTTCCAGGTACGCGGATTGATCGGCGAGCGCGGGATTCTCCCCGCCGATTACTATCTCCACCAGCTGTCGACGTCTCTGGGAGTGGTGGAGCGCGTCTGGTACGCGCCGACTCTGCTCTGGCTCAATGCTTCGGATTTCGCGCTCACGCTGATCGTCGTCGCCGGGATCGTCGCGTCGGTTCTGCTGATCGTTAACGTCGCCCCGCGGCCAGCCGTCGCGATATGCACCGTGCTCTTCCTTTCGTGCATCGGCGCGCTGCAGGACTTCTCGTCGTACCAGTCAGATGGGATGCTCCTCGAGGCCGGCTTTATCTCATTCTTCTTTGCGCCGCGTGGCCTTCGTCCCGGACTCGGCCTGACAGACCCGCCGTCGCGATTCAGCTTGTTCATGCTGCGCTGGGAATGGTTCAGAATCTATTTCGAGTCTGGTCTGGTGAAAATTCTGAGCGGCGATCCGCACTGGCGAAATTTCACCGCGATGGACGACTACTATCAGAATGGTCCGCTGCCATCGTGGCTGGGATGGTACGTCCAGCAGCTGCCGCACTGGTATCACGCCGGTACGGTCGCTTTAACCTTCCTCGTCGAGCTCTTCCTGGTCTGGGCGGTATTTCTTCCGCGGCGATTTCGTATCGGGTGCTTCTTCATCGTGACCGCTTTGCAGATCGGCATCATCGCCACCGCCAACTACGCTTTTCTCAACTATCTCGTCCTGCTGCTCGGGGTTCTTCTGCTCGACGACCGGATTCTCGAGCGGATTGGTTTGACCGCTCCGGCGAGCCCCGAGCCCATCGCACGATCGACTCTGTATCGCCGACTCGAGACAGGAATACTCGCGGTCGCGTTGTATGCCACCGTCGTTGCATTCGTGATGGGCGGCTCGACTTCCATTCTGGCGCTACCCGATCGGCTGCTTGCACCGTTTCGCATTGCCAACGCTTACGGACTTTTCGCAGTGATGACGCCGGCGCGTTACGAGATCGAGTTCCAGGGCAGCAACGATGGAGTGACCTGGACAGCGTATCCCTTCAGGTACAAACCGCAGGACGTGCGCGAACGTCCGGGGTTCTACGCTCCCTACCAGCCACGCTTCGATTGGAATTTGTGGTTTGCGTCGCTGGCGCCGTGGGAGCAGAACCCGTGGGTTGTCCTGACCGAGCAGCGTCTCCTCGACGGGAGCCCGAGTGTGCTGTCGTTGTTCCGCGCCGATCCGTTCAAGGGCAAGCCGCCCTCGATGGTGAGAACCGTGATATCACAGTACTGGTTCACCGACATTCCAACGAAGCGCGCGAGGGGAGCTTGGTGGCGACGCGAGGAGCTCGGCGCGTTCAGTCCGCCTGTCCAACGAGATGCACTGGGGAACTCGAGGCTGAGCACGCCACAATAACGAAGGGCCGCTCGTCGCGGCCCTTCGGACATCTACCGGGTTTTGCCGAGTCGGCGTCGCTTACCATTGAGATAGGCAGCCCACAGCATAAGAGTTCCCCCCATTCCCAGAAGAGCGCCACGCACACCGTCGAAAACCCCATCGCCAAAGCCCGATGCTGGGTGCGGCAAGAGTTTCGTGACGAAAAATATCAGCAGCAGCGCCGAGCCGATCCTGATCATGATCCTCGGATTTTTCTCTCCATTTCTAAAAAGCATCTGATTCTCCATTCAATCGGTTAGGAAGTACCACACCATCAAAGCCATCTTTACAACTGCGAGTGTCACCACCACCGCGAACAGATCCCAGCTCAGGATTCCCTGCGTGAAGTAGTGGTAGAAGAAAAGTCCCCCCGCCACGCACGCTCCTGCCATCCCTGCGATGCTGGTCGAGCGCTGGCGATGCCTGAAAAAGCGTTCATCGATCTCGGTACCGAGAATCGGGATTTTCATTTCTTCCTCTCCAGGCTGAAGATCTCGTCAGTCGTTCGTCCGAAAACGCGCGCGAAAGTCAGCGCCAGCTCCAGACTCGGTACGTAGCGCTCACGCTCGATCGAGTTGATGCTTTGACGCGAAACTCCCACTGCTTCTGCCAGCTGCTGCTGCGTCCAGCCGCGCTCGCCACGAAGCTCTTTCACACGATTTCGAATTGTCGCCATGTAAAGTCAGCTTTCCACCATAATGATATAAGTTGGCTGCGAAGATGTCAAGCGTGCTTTACGTACCCCACATGACAGTCAACTGACACAATCGGCCGCGGTTTGCCTGTCCGACCGTCCGCGGCTATGATAGTCCCCGCTTCAAGGGTTCCATAGCCGACAATCGTCCGGTGATTCCGATGAGCAATCGTCTTCGTTCGGGGCTCGATGAAGTTTGCCGGATCCTCTCGCTGGTCTCGCTCATCCTCGTTGTGGCAGCGGCAAACGCAGGTGGGCAGGGGCTGCGAGACAAGATTTCCTCGCTCTTCATCTTCGGCCCGGGACAGGATCCGCTCTTCCTCGCCGGCTCTGGTGATCCGAACAATCCGATCTCCCTCCAGGCACACGGCAGTCACTTCGTGCCCGCCTCCGCCGCCGAGAACGCATCGGTAATCGGATTCATCACCGACGCGCTCGGGGCCAGTGTGGCCAACACTCCGACCGGCTCCACCAGCGGCGCCGAGTCATTTCGGTTCGAGGCCGGGGTACCCGTGCGCACGTCGACATCGGCGGGACCAATCTTCGCTGAACGCGCGCAAACTCTGGGACGCGGAAGATTTCTCGCCGGCATCAGCCGCAACGCGTTCCGCTTTGCAACTCTGAGAGGGGTCGACATGAATAACCTCGACCTCACCTTCACCCACCAGAACGTCGATTTTCCCGGGTGCGACGCGCAGTTCAACGGGGATTGCTCACTGATGGGCGTGCCGGTTCTCGAAAATGACGTGATGGACTTCAGGCTGTCGATGGACCTCGATGTCAGAGTCACATCGATGTACGTGACGTTCGGCGTCACCGATAAATTCGATTTCGGGCTCGTGGTACCGGTGGTCCAGGCCGAGTTCCGGGGGACCAGCGACGCCGAGATCCGTCCCTTTGGCGGTACGACCGCCGCACACTATTTTGCCGGCACGCCGGAGAATCCTGTGCTCACCGCCCACCGTGAAAGCCTCGGCTCTGCCTCCGGGCTCGGCGACGTCGCCGTACGCGCAAAGTTCAATCTCCACGACGCGCCAAAGGCGAGCTTTGCCTTTCTGATGGATGGAAGATTTCCGACCGGGAGCGAAAAGGATCTCCTCGGCTCCGGCAAATTCGCTGGCCGGGCGCTGATGATTTTCAACTCACAGGCCGGCGATTTTTCGCCGCACATCAACGTGGGCTACCTGTACCGCGCCAGCACCCAGCAGAACGACGCTGTGTTGGCCACAGGTGGATTCGACCAGCGCATCTCGGACGCCGTGACTCTGGCCGCGGATCTCGTAACAGAGCTGCAGGTAGGCGACAGCAGGCTCCACTTGCCGCCGATAGTCAACTACGAGTCGCCGTTCCGGCGCACGGTGAACCCGACCAACATCCCTGACATGCGCGACGACATCGTCAATGGATCGTTTGGTTTCAAGCTTTCGCCGGTCGATAAGACTACAATCGTGCTGAATGCACTCTTTCCGCTGAATCGTGGCGGGATGCGGCCGAATCTTCTCTATACTGTCGGCCTCGAGTACTTGTTCTAGCCGCTGGCGCTGCGATCAGCGAACGGAGGTCAATCTCCATTGTGCGCCGTCGTGGCGGAGCGCCGCCGCCAGATTCAGCGACTCGTGCTGGGTTTGCCCGGCAGTCGTCACGTACTCGTAAGTGCCCACGAGTCGAGCATCAGCGGATGATCCCGTCGCTTCGATGTTGGTGACTCTGACGGTGACGTTGATGCTGCGGGTCCGCTGAAAGAACACCTCGAAGCCATGCTGCTGATCCGCGGTCATGCCTGGGTAGGCCCGTCGAAGAGTACTCATATCCCGGGATTCTATGGCACGCGCGTAGGCCTGTACCGCCGGCCCGATGCCGGCCGGGCTGGGCGGCGGCGGGGTCGCCACGGTCGACTCCTGTTTGACGGCGGGCTTCGGGACTTCGACCGCAGGCTGCGTCGGCAATGGGTCCTGCCGGATTGCAGTCACGGGCGCCTGGGCGACGACGATAGGCGCAGCAGTTGTCAGTGGTTGAGACGATGGAGCAGCCTGAACCGGTCGTGGCGGAGGTTTGTTCGGGACCGCGACGGTCTTAGTCTCACGCGAAGCCACGCGAGGCTTTTCGATTTT
>JBJMOT010000021.1:0-3172 GCA_045803585.1 Gemmatimonadaceae bacterium | reverse complement strand
TCGCGAGGGTGACCTGGTAGTCCAATTTCTCCCCGACCGCGAAGGGGAGTGACAAGCTTTTTGGTATGGGGGCGGCCGCACAAATGCCCGCCAAGGCGAGGGCTATTGCGCGCATTTCACGCACACCAGTCTCTGGCCGACGAAGCTCGCGCGACCAGCGTCAGTCGTCACCCACTCGCGCACCTGCCACGGTGGATCGTGTCGCACATGCTGGGTGTGACCACACTCCAGGTCAGCCACCCAGTGAAGCTCTTCGTCCTGGTGAAATCCGACGATCTTCCTTGAAACTCCGTCCCGGCTCCCGTCCGGCTTCATGCGATTCAACCTACCAGTGGGGCCGGGGTCTGATTCTTCATTACATCGGACCGTCTGGGGGCCTTACGCTCAGCAACGCTTTCCGGATGGAACAAAAGAATCGAGCTCATAGCCGTTTTAGTGAGCGCATCGGCAACGCTGCCACGCAGTACTCTCGCCAAACCACCACGGCCGTGCGTCGCAATCGCGATCAGGTCCGCACCTTCGCGCCGAGAAAAATCTGCGATCGCTTCTGGTACCTTGTCGCCAAGAACCACGTCGAAGCCTGCTGGCACTCCCGCTCGACGGATCTCCGCGGCTCGCCGAGCCAGATATGATTTCGCCCCGGTGACCCTTTTCTCCCACCAGGGCAGCTCGGCATTCTCCTCCGAGCGGTAGTCATCCTTCTCGTGCGTCAGCACGTGCAGCAAGGTGATCGTTGCTTCCTCCAGCTTCGCCAGCGGTACGACCCGACTAAGGATCTGTTCGGCGAGGGTCGATCCATCGAGCGGCACCATGATGTGGTGGAACTCCTTCGTTGCTTCGGGCTTCAGGTAGCTCGCCCTCGGCTTAACGACGAGCACCGGGATAGTCGTATCTCTGATCAGCGAATCCGTGATGCTTCCGAGCGAAAGCCGCGCGATCCCGCGCCGACCGTGACTGCTGATCACGATCAGATCGATCTCGTTCCGCTTGGCGTATCCCTCGAGCACTTCGGCCGTCGGTCCCAGCTCCAAATCAACGGTGATGTCCGCAGTGCTGATGTTGCGGCATTCCGCAGCGAGCGCGTACAGCTCACTGAATGCGTTGTCCTGTTGAACCTTGACCACTTCGACCGGCGCGATACCGGCTTCGACGGACCCCGCCATGCCGAGGAAGGCGCCGCTCTCCAGTACGCGCACGAGCCGAATCTTTGCCTCGCACCGCTCAGCGATCCTCAGCGCAACGAGAATGGCCTCTCGATCGAATCCCGACCCATCGGTAGGGACCATGATGTTCCTGTACATAGGACCTCCAGTTGAGAACTGCGACGGGCGTTCTTTGGCCTTCGCCTGCCAATGTGGGGTCGACGCGGAACCGATTCAGTAGTCGGAAGGCCGGATTTCGTGTAGGGGATTCGCCGCGCTGCTCATCGGGGTTCCACGCCGAAACATCAGCGACATCTCCGCAAATGTTGGGGTGAACTCCGACAGTCCGGATGAGCGGCCAGTCGTATTCTCAGTGCGTAACGAAGCATTCAAGCCCTGAGGATAACAAAAATGAGAAAGTCACTCGTCATCACTTCCGCGCTTCTCGCCGCAGCCACCGCAGCCACCGCTGCCAACGCACAGAGCGCCAGCGTAGTCCGCCTTCGACTCGATCCCGGCAGCGAGCTCACCATCGCCGGCACCTCGTCGATGCACGACTTCCACTGCAAGACTGACAAGATCAACGCTTACGTGGACGTCGATCCAGGCTACACCAGGGACCTCACCAAAGTCGCGCGGCCCATCGTGAGCGTGAAGGTCAACATCGTTGCACGGACGCTCAGCTGCGGCAACTCGACGATGGACAACAACATGTACAAGACGCTGAAGGCCGATCAGAACCCGCTGATCCAGTACACTCTCGCGGGCTACGACATTCTCGACGGAACCGCTTCGCCGAGCTCCTTCGCCGCGAAGACCACTGGCACGCTGGTGATCAGCGGCCAGCAGAAAACCATCGACATGAAGATCAAGGCTGATCGCACCGCCGATGGGAAAGCAATCGCGCAGGGCGAGCAGGATCTCAAGATGTCGGAGTTCGGCATCACCCCGCCGAGCTTCATGTTCGGCAGGCTCAAGGTCGGTGATGAGATCAAGGTGAAGTTCACTCTTAAGGCAGGTCCGGAGCTCCTGGCGCAGCTGGCCGCGGCGTACGACGTCGCCGGTCGCTGAGCCCAGAGACCGCAGATACGAAGATCAGATAACCAAACGAACCCATCGAGGGAGATACCATGACACGTTTCAATTCAGTTCTCGCTGCAGCGCTCGCGACGGTTGCATTCACCGCTCGCTCGAGCGCGCAGGAGACCACCAGAGTCGCCGTTGCGACGCCACCCAAGGTCGCGATCGAATCAGTAACGCCGGCCGACACGCTCAAGAAGGCGAAGAAGCCCCCGACGGTCGCCTTTGCGGCAATGGGCCCGCAGGTAGAGCTCCAGAACTACCGCCCCGAGGACAAACGGGGCATCAATATCTTCGAAGCGCCGAAAGATGAATCGGTCGAGTACACCGGATTCAAACTGCAGTTCGGCGCCGCTTTCACCCAGCAGCTACAAGGTCTGGATCACAGCAACACCGCCGCGGCGAAGCCGGTCACGACGAACGGCGTCACCACTAACGCGAACCAGCTGATTCGCATTGGCCACGGGCCGAACAACGCCACGGCCAATATCTATCTGAATGCGCAGCTGGCGCGCGGCATTCGCGTCGCGATGACCACCTACTCCTCGGCGCGCCATCACCAGGAAACATGGGTGAAGGATGGCTACCTCCTCGTCGATGCGTCACCGATCGACTGGCAGCCGCTGAATGACATCATGAAGTACGTGTCGATTCGCGCCGGGCATTTTGAGATCAACTACGGCGATGCTCACTTCCGCCGTACCGATAACGGCAACTCCATCAGAAATGCCCTCGTCGGGAACTACATAATGGATGCGTTCACCACCGAGGTCGGCGCCGAAGTTTATGGTCGCGCCAACGGCTTCCTGGCGATGGGCGGAATCACCGGTGGCGAGAGCCGCGGCATGATCACCCAGCCGGAAAGAAGGGAGCCCAGCTATCTGCTGAAGGGCGGATTCGACAAGAAGTTCGGCGACGTGCGCTTCCGGCTCACCGGTTCCGAGTACGCC
>JBJMOT010000020.1:0-5813 GCA_045803585.1 Gemmatimonadaceae bacterium | reverse complement strand
TTTACCTAAACTACCCTCTTCCGATCACATGAAGACAACCGCGCGCCGCGAATGGCGTCGAACCAAGCCAGCCACCCAGCGCTGCATGCCGCGACCACGAACCCGGCGAGGGCGAGCGGTCGCAGGTTGATCGACCCGGCATATTTGATCGAGACGGCACCGGCAAGCAGACCGCACGCGACGATTCCGAACACGACCGCCGCGACGGTGCTTCGCGTTGCAAGAATTGCCAGCGCGATAACCGACGCCGGGGCGACGAGGTATGGAACCCATCGCAAGAGTTTGTGACTAATCAGCATTAGAGCGAATCCTCCGTACTTGAACGGATTCATCAGCGCTCTGAACTCGAACAGGGTGCTGATACCACGCGCCATCGTACGCGCTTTCCGCCGCAGCTCGTATCGAAGTTCCTGGGTGTGCGGAACGACGCATACAGCCTCCGGCACGCTGACCGACCGATAACCTTGTTCTCTCGCCACGAGCGTCGAAGCGAAATCCCAGCTAAGTCCGGGATGGAGTGGCGACCCGCGAATCTTTCGGCGAATGGCGTAGAAGCAACCGCTGGCGCCAACAATTGAACCTGCGCGCGTCTCGAGCTTCCGAACCAGCATCTCGTAGCTGGTGTAGCCCGATTCTCCACCTGCTTCGGTCGCCGGTGCGGCGTCGACGCTCACATCGCAGCCGGACGCGACTCCCACCGATTGATCATCAAAAGCGCGAATGAGCGGTCGCAATGACGTCGGTGGCACCATAACCGTTGCATCGACATTAACGATTATGTCACCGCGAGCGACCTCCGCTGCCGCATTCTCCGCGGCTGTTTTCCCGCGACGAGTCGTTGCTCGGAGTAGCTCAATGCCTCGATCGGCGAACTCCCTGACGATGTCATCTGTTCCGTCAGTCGATGCATCCGAAAGAACGAGAAATTGCAGTTTCTCCCTGGGGTAGTCGAAAGCGAGGAGTCGCTCGAGCGTGGCGCGGATGCTGGCGACGTTGTTGTAAACCGGGACTGTGACAGTCACATGCGGCCACTGGTCAGCGTGCGCTCCAGTTGCAAGGCTTCGACGGGTGAGGCTGACTGCCCAGACAATCACTGGATAGAGCACGTACGCGTAAATCGCCGTGACTAACGGCGCGGCGGCGATCGCAGTCGCGAACGCAAAGAGCGGGTTGGAAAAGAGTGGCAAGAGTTTATGGAAGGACCGGAACTGCTCCGGCGAGCAGATTGACAGTCATCATGCTTGTTGTGGCGAGCCAGGGCGCCAGGCCAGCGCGCCCTGCTCGACGCACCGTCAAAGCATTGCACGTGCCGCGGCCCAATCGGTCCAACCCTCTGCGGCGTAGGCGCTTACAGGCTGCGAACAGTAATCACGTGGGGGACGCCGACTGCATTCTGTTGCAGAGATGCGACGCCGGTAGCGCGTCGTGCGCGCTCAATCCGACAAGGCCAGATCGTACACCCGCTCGTGGGCGTCTAGCCATCGCTCCATCCCGAAGTTGGCAAGCAAGCGTCGACTTGCTGCTTCCGCTCGAAGCGCGGCGGCCTCGGGGTTTTGGATCACGAAATCGATGGCCGCCGCCAACTCGTGAGGATCCTCCGGGTTCACAACCATGGCTTCCCGGGCTCCGACCACATCCGGCACACCACCCACGCTTGTTACCACCACAGGAACCTTGGCGGCAATGGCTTCCAGCAAAGTTATGGGTGTGCCCTCCGAGCGCGAGCTCAGGACGAACACATCGAACGCGTTCAATAATCGAGCAGCCTCGGGAACAACGCCCTGAAAGCGCACTCGATCGGAAAGCCCCTCGGTGCGAACGAAGGTCTCGAGACTGGCACGTTCGGGTCCTTCGCCGACAAGCGATACCGTAATGGGCAACGCTTTTAGGTGCGTCACGGCGCGCAGAAAAACATCGGCACCCTTGATTGGTATCAGCCGACCTACCCACCCGACCACCACCCCGGAGACCGGGAGACCCAGTTGGCGCCTGGCCTCTTCGCGACTCGCTACGGGCTTCGAATCGTTGAGTCCATTTGGCACCACGTGAAGTCTTTCCGGGCGAACCCAGGTTCCCCGGAGTTCATCGGCAAGCTGCCGCGAAACGGCGATTACCGCGTCGAAACGACGCAGCAGTGCCAGCTGAATCATCTCGTATAAAGTGCTGCTGCCGCCGATACGACTCGATCCATGAAGCGTTGTAACAGTCGCAAAATTCCTGGTGAATCGGAGCGCACCATGAAGTATGTCCGGCCTATAGCCATGCGTATGGACGATGTCGGGCTTCACGCGCTGGCACAATTGACCGATCAATGCGCGCTCCTTCAGGTACGCGCTCGAAGGGAGCGCGAAGTGCTCCGCTTGCACGCCGGCTTTTCTCAGCGCGGCGACGAACGGGTGAGGGCCGTCCCGCGGTTCCGCGACCACTGCCACAACGACCGCGTGTCCCCGTCGCATCTCTCCCGAAGAGAGCGCGAGCACGACAGACTCGAGGCCGCCGACTTCGCCCGGTGCGACGATCTGAAGAATTGTCCGCCGGCGGCCATCTTCGCGGCGACTATCCACGCGATCTAGACGTATCGATGATCGCGCAGCCATGCGACGCTCAGCTCGATACCGTCCCGCATGGAAAACAAAGGCCGATATCCCAACAACTCCCGTGCTTTGTTCTCATCGTACGAAACGCGGAGACTATAAAGCTCGAATTCCGCGCCAGTCGGGGAGTTCTTGATCGCAGTCTCGGCGTGCCGCATCAAATTTTTGGCGAGCTTCGACCGCTGGTAGACCTTCATGACCAGCGGCTGGAATCGCTTAAGAATGAATTTCGCGGTTTTGCGCACCGGCAACATGAGTCCTGCCCTCAGTCGCGACCGCAGAGTGGAAGCTGGAACGAGAGCGGGCAGACCAAGCGCATCATTCAGCGCGTGGAAGTACTCGTTCCAAGTCGGCCGTTCTCCACCATTGACGATGAATGTCTCGCCGATGGCTTTGTCATTCTCGAGGGCCAGGAGGACCGCTTTCACCATGTCATCGACGTAAACGAGGTTGCAGATGCCCTGAGTGTAGCGATCAGGAAGAAACCACGTGCCCGCCGCCAAACGTTGCGCAAACTCTACCGTCCATAGATCGCTATAGGGTCCGTACACGATTGTAGGCCGCAGGATGGCAATCGCCAGCCCACGTCGCCCGTACTCGGCGCAGAGCTGTTCGGTCTCAATTTTGGAACGGCCGTAAGGATCCGTCCCGGGATCGGACGGGCTCGACTCGGTGAACTTCCCTTCACCGCGACCAAACACCGCGACGGTGCTGAGATGCACGACTCGCAGAACGCCGGCGCGTTGCGCTTCGTCGAGAACGATGCGAGTTCCCTCGACGTTCGTCACCGAGTCTCCGTGAGCGCAGTGAACAACCGCTTCGATTCCCGTCATTGCGGCTCTGACGCTCGTCGCTGAATTAACGTCGCACCGAACGATTTCAACTGGCAGCCGTCCGATTCGCGCTGCGCTCGACCATCGCTTGATCCCTGCGCGCACGGATCCGGGCGCCAACTCGTGCAAGACTTCCACGATCCTGCCGCCGATAAATCCTCCAGCGCCGGTAACGAGTATGCGTGTCATGACTGTGCTGCGACCCGGCGCCATGTGTCGTACCAGGGAAGCGGCATACGCTGGCGCCTCGCGTAGCATTCATCGATCAGCTCGATCGAAGGCAAGACATCTGAGCCCGCAACCAGTGGGACTGCGCGTCCCCGCAGGACATCCAGAAAATTGTCGATCATGGAGCTGCCGAGATCTTCCGGCACCTTCGCACTAGTCGGGAGTCGCAATGTCCGACGCTCTGCCGATCCGGACGGCTGGACACCTACAGTATTCCAGTCGAACAAATGACCGGTCACAGTCGCTCGATCGCCTTTGATCTCGAAGGTGTTCTCATATCTGCTCAGCCACGAGAGTCGCAACAGGCCCTCGCATTCCTTTATCTGAAACTTCAGCGTGGCTACTGCCTCGGTGCCGCCCATCGAATCGTCTTCGTAAGACACTACGCTAGGCTTTCCCCCAAGCCACCAGCACGCCAGATCCAACAGATGTGAGCCCTTGTCGGCGAGCACCCCGCGTCCGCGAGCAGCGAGACCGAAGTAGGAACCGCTCGCGGCGGGCCAGTCAAATTTCTCTCCCCACGAGAACTCGAATCGTCGCACAGTACCGAGATCACCATTCTCGATCAACTTCCTGGTCTTTATCGACGACGGATACAGCCTCCGGTAATTGTTTACGCAAAGAGCGGCACCCTTCAGATCGGCCGTGGCTATGACTTGCCTCGCTTGCTCTGCCGTCTCCGTGAGCGGCTTTTCGCAGAGCACGTTTACGTGTCTGTTGACCAAATCCAGTGTCACGCGATAGTGTAGCGACGGCGGGACGGCGACGATGGCGCCATCGATGTCCGCGATTATTTCCTCGTAACTCTCGACGGCGCGGGCGGCACCGAACTTTGTCGCCATCGCGGTCGCTCTATCCAGGTTCGGGTCGACGCAAATGGCTTTGGCCATCACGTCCGGGTGCCTGGACAGTGCGGGGAGATGCAAGGCCTCCGTGATAGCTCCGCACCCGATTACGGCGACTGTCGGCTTCTCTGCCCTTCTACCACGTCCCTTTGCCGGCTGTTCGCTCATCTTGGCTGTTCGCTCATCTTTATAGTGGTGAGTGTCGGCTGTGCATCGCGTTAGCGCGCAACAACGGTTGGCTCCCTGAACGGAAGCGGTGAAGAAACGAAGGTTATCCGACGGGGGTTCCGGAATTCGACCGGTTGTGAAGGAGAGAAAATGGAACGGGAGTGACTGTCGCGTCACCAGATGACGTCACGCGCCCAAGCGCGTCGAGGCACCAATTCCGGATGATGCTGTATTAGCTTGACGGTACTCCATTCTCGCTTTCGGAGTTTTTTCTAATGGTGTTGAGTGGTAACGCGTGAAAAATACCGTTACATGGCACCTATGGTAACATCCGATGGTGCGGTAGCTGGCACGGAGTTCGCCAGCGACGTAACCGTAATTCGAATCCGCCGAGGGCCCCTAACGCGACTCGGCGACTTTGTGGGTTCGAGGGCGTGACAGTTCATTTGAATGATCGTCGCCCATAAGTACGGAAGAGCTTGCCGACGATGGCAAGCAGTTGGAACAACAGAACGGCAGGATCGCAACCTCCCAGGAGGCGAGCGACAAAGGCAAACCCGGCGAAAGCCGGCGACGCAAAGCCACGAGGCTAAAACGTGCGTTAGGCACGTCATGTCAGTCGAGCCGCCGACTCACACTACAGAGGGGGACGCATGTCACCGCGTAACTTCGTCCTGGCAGTGACCGGCTTCGTCATTTGTGTCGCTGCATGTTCGACATACACTACCTCGGTCGTCGAGGTCAAGGGACCGCCGCACGTAGCATCTATCGCGGTTGCCCTCAACTCGCCCACTCTCCGCGCTGGCCAAACTCAGCGCGCAACGGCGACGGTTAAAGACGCCAACGGCGCGATTCTGAGCGATCGCGCGGTTGCCTGGTCAACATCGAGTGTCGCGGTAGCGACTGCGAACGACTCCGGTGTTATTGTCGCCATAGCACCTGGCACAACGGTTGTCACAGCGGCGGCTGATGGTGTGAGCGGGCAGACAACGTTGACAGTCTCTCCGCCAACCCCGACTCCAGTTGCAGCCCTCTCAGTGGCGATCTCACCGGCGGCGGTATTGGTTGGCCAAACTGCCCACGCTACCGCTGTCGTAATGGACTCCACAGGGAGTCCGCTGACTAACCGGACCATCACCTGGCAG
>JBJMOT010000019.1:0-63959 GCA_045803585.1 Gemmatimonadaceae bacterium | reverse complement strand
TTTGATTCCGATTCTGCAAGCCACAGCCGATCGGCGACGAGTTAAGAATTGGCCGTTGCGATTGGCGGCGAGCGTTGTTGTTGGGGTAATCGGCGGTTTCGTATACGCACTTTTTATCGAGAGTTGATCCAACCATCTGCCGCTCCACTCCGGCGCGGCCGAGCGATTCTTGAGGAGAACTGAAAATGACACCCGCAAAGAACACGGTTTGTGTCTGGTACGAGCGCGACGCAGAGGAGGCCGCGCGGTTTTATGCGAAGACGTTTCCGAATTCATCGGTGGGCGCGGTGCATCGCGCACCCGCCGACTTTCCGTCGGGAAAGAAAGGCGACGCGCTGACCGTCGAGTTCACCGTGATGGGCATTCCATGCATTGGGCTGAACGGCGGACCTGCGTTCAAGCAGAGCGAAGCTTTTTCATTCCAGGTCGCGACCGATGACCAGGCCGAGACGGATCGGTACTGGAACGCGATCGTCGGCAACGGCGGCGAGGAGAGCATGTGCGGGTGGTGCAAGGACAAATGGGGATTGTCCTGGCAGATCACGCCGGTCGCACTGACCAAAGCGGTTGCCGGCTCCGATCCGGCTGCAGCGAAGCGCGCGTTCGATGCGATGATGCAAATGAAAAAGATCGACGTCGCCAAGATCGAGGCGGCGGTCCGCGGTTAGTTGGGGTGAGCTCGCCACGGAAGTACTCGCTGTCTGCCGGCGTCCTCTTTCTGTATCCACCTTTTCGAAGAATGGCACTGATCATCACGGGTACGGTTACCGTGATGCTTAGATCCCCAGCACCTGCCAAGCGTTTTCTCCTTGCCGGCATTTTATAATCAACCCGCTGAAGGCGCCTGCGTACCGTGAAGTCGCGGCTTCCACACCTCAAATGAGAGGGCGGCGGTCGAGGCGGTGACGCCCGTCCGCCTGATCACCTGTGTCACCCGGTAAGAAACCAGGTGGTAAGCACGTCAGCGAGCCCTCGCTCCGTCCCGTCGCCCACCCAGGCGACGTATCCGTCGGGACGAATCAACACCGCGGCGGGAGCAGTGACCTCACCGATCGCCGGAACGTCCCACTTACCTGTGTATTGCGCGTCGATCGACTGAACCCGATGCGCCCAACGAGTGATGTCGATGCCGCCGGGCTCACCGAGATTGATGAGCACTGGCCGCGCACCATGCAGCAAGGTGTACACCCGTTGCCCACCATTCGCGGTGAGTAGATCAAGATCCGGCATGCGTCGGCCCAGCAGAGGATGTCCCTCGCCAAAGTCGTAATGAACGCCGAGACCCGACATCTCTGCGACCATTCGCTTGCGTGACTCCTCGGCGCTGAGGAACTCGGCGACGTATTCGTTCAGCGCCTTGGTACGGTCATCTGGGCGGCGCATCGCGGTCTGCGCCAGCGTGCTGCGCAGGACGCGCGCGGCCACCGGATGGCGCTCGGCGTGATAGGTATCGAGCAAGCTCTCAGGTGAGGTCCGCTTGATCACCTGCGCCAGCTTCCATCCCAGGTTCACCGCATCCTGCACGCCAATGTTGAGCCCCTGTCCTCCCATGGGGGCATGCACGTGCGCTGCATCGCCCGCCAACAGGACGCGGCCTTTGCGATAGGTCGCGGCCTGACGAGCCATGTCCGTGAATCGCGAGAGCCAGATGGGACTGTGCACTCCGAAATCAGTACCGTAGATCGCTATGAGTGCCTCGCTGAGATCGCGCAGGGTCGGCTCGCCGCCGGATTTTACTTCACGCTCGACCAGCACAATCCCCGCGTGCACGCCATCGGCAGACTCGTGCTTGCCGATGGCATGGGTGCCGATGGCGTCCTGACGGAAACCCCAGGCCGGCTCTTCGGTCGTATGGACTTCGGCGATCATCCAGCTCGTCGTCGGATCCCATCCAGGGAACTCGATACCGGCTGACTTGCGGACGACACTGCGTCCTCCATCGCAGCCGACGAGATACTGCGCCCGCATCGTGCTGCCGTCGGACACCTCGACGTTGACACCGGTGTCGTCCTGGGTCAAACCCGTCACATCACGTTCGCGGTAAATCGGGACCCGCAGCTCCTCGACCCAGCCGGCGAGTATGGGCTCGATCTTGTTCTGCCTCAGCGCGAGCGTGTAGGGATGGCGCGTGGGAAAGTCACTGATGCTGAGCGGGATCAAACCGAATCCCGCCGATGGATACTTCTGTCCTTGTGAGATGAACCGTTCGGCGATGCCACGCTGATCGAGGACTTCGGTGGTACGTGAATGAAGGCCGCCCGCACGCGAGCCAGCGAGCTCCTGGTTGGGGCGTCGCTCGATGATGGCGACATCGACTCCGGCGAGGGCGAGCTCGCCCGCCAGCATCAGGCCGGTGGGGCCGCCGCCGGCGATCAGCACTGCGTGCTCGGTCATCGGGCGCCAGACAAAGTCATTGATCATCATAACTCGCGGTGCGGCGCTGACAAGCTTAGTAGGGTAAGTACTACCCTCATAGTTGACAAAACGAGTTGACTCGTCTAAACTACTACCTGCATAGTACCTGGAGGGATAACGAGAGACTTGGTGTTAGGAAGCCGAGAGCTGGACGTAATGAGGGTCCTCTGGGATCTGGGCTCGGGAACCGTCAGCGAAGTGCGCGAGCAGCTGCCCGCCGATCTGGCCTATACGACGGTCCTGACCATTCTTCGAAACCTCGAGGAGAAGTCGTACGTCCACCGCACCAGCGAAGGCAGGGCACATCGCTACTCCCCACGCGTCGATCGCGCGACGGCGCGCCGATCGGCGATTGCACGCATCGTCGACACGCTGTTTCAGGGCGCCCCCGAAGAGCTCGTGCTGCACATGGTTGAGGATCGCGCTCTGTCGAAGGCCGACATTCGGAAGCTGCGTGCATTAATCGACGCCCCCGAGCCCACTCCGAGGAAGCGATGATCATTTCCTGGCTGTTGTTCGCCCTGCTGACTGGCGGCTTCCTGACCACTAGCGCTATCGCTGCCGAGCGTCTGGCTTCTCTTTCGCACCGCCCTCGGCGGTTTGTCTGGCTGACTGCGCTGATTCTAACGGCGTGCTGGCCGGTTGTCTCGCTCCTTTTCTCTCTGGTGTCGCGATTCAATGCGTCAACGGTGACGTCTCCGGAATTCACGGCAGCGCGTCGCCTCGCCACACTCGTTGTTGCGTCACCGAGCTGGGCGATTTCCCCATTCTGGACGCGTGCGGTGATCATAGCTTGGCTGTTATGCAGCGCCGTTCTGATCGCTCGGCTTGGGTTGGCCCTCGCGTACGTGCACCGAAACGCTGCGTCCTGGAGGCTGATTGACCTCGATGGGACTCGCGTTCACGTGGCGGCTGAAGCCGGCCCCGCGGTTGTCGGTTTTCGCAAGATGAGAATCGTGGTACCGGAATGGGTGGTCGAGGCAGATACGACGCTGCGCGCATTGATAATTCGCCATGAGGTCGAGCATAGGCAGGCTCGCGATCCCCTTCTGCCGCTCATCGCCACTGTTCTTACTGCACTGGTCCCCTGGAATATCCCACTCTGGTTTCAGGCGCATCGTCTGCGACTCGCCATTGAAATCGATTGCGATAGGCGAGTGCTGCGAAACCGGAATTCATGGCGGGAATACGCTCAACTCCTGCTAACGATCGCCCAGCAGCGATCACATTCATCGCCTCGGCTAGTGCCAGCTCTTCTCGAGCCGAGCTCAAATCTCGAAAGGAGGATTACAGCGATGCGCCCAACATCAGGATTGTCCCGCGCGAATGCGTTCTGTTTGGTTCTTGCAGCAAGCTCGGCGTTTGCTTTGGCGTGTGCCCTGGACAAACCCCAGTCACCGAGCGCATCCGAATCTTCTCAGCGAACCACAGATCACATTCCGGCGGCCGTCAACCCACCCCAGGTTGATCCGGCCCGCTCACAGTTTTTCGAGTTTCAGGTGGAGAAACTCGCGTCCCCGATCGGCGCACAATACGTGCAATCTAGATCCGAACTCAAGGCTGCCGGCATAACCGGTGACGTCCAGGCACAGTACGTCGTTGACGAGACGGGTCGCGCCAACGTCAGTACGTTCAAGGTATTAAACGACGCCGATCCCAGATTGGCGGCGGCGGTGAAGGCTTCTCTTCCGACGTGGCAATTTGAGCCGGCGACGGTGGGTGGTCGGAAGGTGAAGCAGCTTGTTCAGCAATCGTTTCAATTCGGTGGGTGACAAGGGACGTTCCTTTCCCGGACTCAGGCACCACCTGACGCACCTTGCGACTGATAAGCACATTACCGTGGGCGAGCGCCGTTCCTGTATCTCACACCTGCGCTCCCTTTGGAGGTTGTGATGCCTCGCCACCCGTTGCGCGCGGTGTGTGTGGTGTTGCTGAGCGTGCTGATTCTCCTCGGCTCGCGAGGCGCAGCGGCACCGACGTCTGCCTCGCACGACGTGACGATTGTCGCTCACGAGTACGCGTTCACGGTGCCAGCGACCGTACCGGCGGGCGTCACCACGTTCCACTTCGTAAATCGTGGACGCGTCACGCACGAAGTTCAGCTTTTCCGATTCAATCCCGGCGTCAGTGCCGCTGCGGCGACCAGGTATCTGGCGTCGGGACACGTCCCGGACTCGGTGTCCGATGCGTCGGGCAGTGTGTTGATCGCCGCGGCCGGAGATAGCGTCCGGGAAGGCGTGACAGTGCGCCTCGTCGCTGGCGAGCGATACGCTCTGATGTGTCAGTTCCGCGACGCACCAGATAAACCGCGACACTCGTCACTCGGGATGTTTCGGCTCCTCGAGGTGCGGTGAAGGCCGCGTGAAGATTTCTGAGTACCGACCACAAAAAGCGCTGCTCGTCGATCACCCTCCAATCGGTGATCGCTGGATTCACGAGATCAAGCTCGATGGATTCCGGATGGGCCTCCTCGTCTCTCGCGGTAAGGCGCGCATCATCTCGCGTCGCGGCACCGAGTACACCCGCGAATTTCCGGAGATAGTCGCCGCCGCCCGGAAGCTGAAGACCAGCAACGCGGTGCTGGACGGCGAGATCGTCGTAATCGACAAGGCCGGCGTCTCCCGCTTTCAACTCCTACAGCAGCTCGGCGACAACCGTTCGGGACTCGCTTACTTCGCTTTCGACATTCTGTCGCTCGATGGCAAGGATCTCACGCGAACGCCACTTGAAGAACGAAAACGCATACTTCATCGACTGGTCGGCAGCCGCGCCGGGATGATCCGCTACACCGAGCACTTCGAGGGCGACGGAGCCAAGGTCTTCGCCAAGGCGTGTGCGCTCGGCGCCGAGGGAATCATCAGCAAGCTGCGCGACGGTCGTTATCGACTCGGAGCGCGCAGCTCGGACTGGCAGAAGATCAAGTGCATCAAGCGGCAGGAATTCGTAGTCGGCGGATTTACGGATCCGTCCGGCGCACGGATTGGAGTCGGCTCCATCCTTATCGGTTACTACGAAGGCGATGCGCTGCGCTTCGCCGGCAAGGTCGGCACGGGCGCGGGATGGAGCAATGCATTCAGTCTGCGACTGCGACAGCAGCTGGAGAAGCTCGAGATTCCCCGAACGCCGTACGACCCGCCACCGCCGAGGCGGCTCGGCAAAGATGCGCATTGGGTCAAACCGAAAAAAGTTGTCGAGGTCGAGTTCACCGAGTGGACTTCGGATGGGCGAATCCGGCATCCGTCGCTGCAGGGATTTCGAACTGACAAGGCTCCGCGCGACGTACACCGCGAACGTGAATCGCACATCGCCGCCAGGCGAGGACGCACTCCCGCGCACACGTCGCGGCACTAACTTTTTTGGCGCCAGACTTCTATGGTGGAGAGACACCAATCTTGATCCTTCCAGAAGGAAAGCGTTCATGAAGAAGAGCGGATCGCGGTCTGAAACCGACAAATCGGCGTCCCGGATGATCGACGAGCGGATCAAGGAGCTCGGCGACTGGCGAGGTAAGACGCTGGCGCAGATCCGTTCGTTGATCAAGGAAGCGGACCCGGATGTGGTCGAGGAATGGAAGTGGAGCGTCCCGGTGTGGTCTCACGACGGACTGATCTGCACCGGCGAAGCTTACAAGAAGGTGGTGAAGATGACTTTTGCCAAAGGAGCCGCGCTCAAAGATCCGTCAGGTCTGTTCAACTCCAGCCTCGAGGGTAATACCAGACGCGCCATCGACATCCATGAAGGAGAGAAGATCGACGAGACGGCCTTGAAGGGGCTGATTCGCGCGGCCGTCGCGTTAAACACCTCGGGCTCCGGGGACTGAGCCAGGACGACTATGCGCAAACTCCTTACACTCGTCGCCTTTGTCAGCGATCTGTATCGATTGCCACAGGTCGATAGTGCAGCCGTTCGCGACTTTGTAAGGCGCAACCGCGAGCCTCACTCACTCCGATATATGTCCACTCTCGGCCTCCGACTACCGGTGGTTTTAATCAACGCCGACAGCCTGAAGGGTTTGAGTGGAAGCAACCCGGACAAGGGTACCATCGCCGTTTTGATAGTCGATCAAGGGTGCGGGAGTCTGTGCGGAGGCGGGTACAACATCGTCGTGAAGCGGGAGGGCGGACGTTGGCGGGTCCTCGCGATTCAACAAACCTGGGTGTCCTGACGTGACCCGCCCAAGCGAATCGTGAGGGCTGAGCGGCCGAGCCGGACAGCGCAGTTCGTCACGCACGGACGCGCCCTGGCGGATGCGGGGCTCTCGCACGTCCCGAATTTTCACGACCCGACCGCGCGCGTCTTCCTCAGCGAAAAGGGAAGGCGCAGTCTGGCCAAGACCGAGCGTGCGGCTCGAGGACCGAAGCGGAGCATGTCAGTCGAGATGGCGCGGGTGATGGCGGACATGATCGCGCTTCGAACCGCCGCTATCGACAGCGCGGTCCGCGACGGGATCGCCGCCGGCGCGAGGCAGCTGGTCATACTCGGCGCGGGTTACGATGGACGCGCCTGGCGCATGCCCGAGCTGGCGGGTGTGAAGGTTTTCGAGGTCGATCATCCGGCGACGCAGGGTGCCAAGCGCGCGCGCGTGGCCGAGCTGCCGACAGCGAAGGGAGTCGTCAGCTTCGTACCAATCAACTTTGAGCACGAGTCGCTCGACGCAGTGCTCGAGCGCGCCGGCCACGACCGCTCGTCGCCGACGTGCTGGATTTGGGAAGGCGTCGTGATGTATCTCGCTCGCGATGTGATGAGGAGAACGCTCGCTGCGGTTGCAAAGACGAGTGCGTCCGGCTCGACGCTGATCGTGAACTACCACATGGCTCATCGCCGGTTCTTTGCGAGGATTGTGTTCCGATTGATCGGTGAGCCGCAAATCAGCGCGTGGACGCCTGAGGAGATGGCGGCAGACCTGCGCGCGGTTGGGTTCGTAGTTCGCGAAGACTCCGCAATGGCCGATTGGAACCAACGCTTCGCCAGGGGCGAGGCCAGGGTCGAGAGGGGTAGCTACATGCGGATCGCCGTCGCGCGAACGTAGAACTCATTCTGTATGGTCGAATCATTAGGACTGGAATCAGGAGTTGTACGCGTAGTGCCGTACGACCCGGCGTGGCCCAGCCTCTATGAAAAAGAAGTTGCGCGCATCATGCCTATCCTCAAAGCTCGTGGAGTCTCGCTGGTTCTCGAGCACACTGGTAGCACAGCGGTTCCGGGATTGGCCGCCAAGCCGATACTCGATCTGCTCGGCGGTCGCCGTCCCGATCACGACCGCCAGGTTGCAATCGATGCGCTCGAAGAGGCGGGCTATGTCTATCGCGGTGAACAAGGAATCGTTGGCCGCGATTTCTTCAGGCGCGGAGATCCGCGGCAATACCACCTGCATCTCACTGAGATCGACAGCGATTTCTGGCGCGATCACCGCGCGTTCAGAGATCATCTCAGCACGCATCCGGACGCGCTGGCAGCGTATGCGGCTTTGAAGCTCGAGCTCGCAACTCGGTATCCGCGCGATCGCGAGGCGTACATTGAGGGTAAGACGGAGTTCGTGGCGAAAATCCTCGCGGCGAGTTACTTTACGCCACAAAGTACCTTGTAGCACCGATCAATCCGGAGCCCATGGAGATGTTGATGTCCGATAAAAGCAGATTTCCGCGTCTGCGCGCCACACTGAGGAATGCCGTAGTGTGGGGAGTCACATGGGGTGCGATTGGATCCGTCGTCGCCACCGCGATGCGGCTCATCGACAAGATCCCTTTGGGACACGCGGTGCTCGACGGCATTGGAATGGGGATCAGGATCGGAGTCATGGGTGCAATCGTCAGCACGGCGTTCTTCGCCTTCATCAGCGTCGCTTATCGCGGGAAGCGCCTGGCGGAGATCAGCTGGATGCGCTTCGGCATCGGCGGTGCATTGCTCGCCGGTTTGTTCGTCCCGGCTTTCCTCCAGACGATGAACGTCCTCACGGGTGGTAGCCTGGTGCCGTGGCATCTCGTTTTTGATGATGCAGTTTTCTCCGCGATATTCGGCGGGATAACTGCAGCGGGCACGATGATCCTCGCGCAGCGCCACGAAGCCGCACACCCGGTAACGGTCGAAGAGCTCCTCGATCGCATGGAGCGCGACGCGCTCGCCACGGCCGAAGCAACTCCGTATCGAACCCGGGAACGCTCGGAGTCTACCGAGGGCCTGTGATCCGCCTTTGAGGCAGATTGAAACTTTTTCCCTTGACAGATCGTTCTACACGTGTAGAATCTACACGTGTAGAGACAACCGGGGATTTCGTCGATGCCTGATCGCCAGCAGTTAACCGAGCTCCAGATATCGGTGCTTCGCCTGCTATGGGAGCAGGGTGAGCTGACCGTCGCACAGATCTGGGAGCAACTATACGCCGATCGAAAGCTCGCGCAGACAACGGTCGCGACCATCGTCGCCCGGCTTCAGCGGCGGCGAATTCTCGCCAGACGAACCAGGGACCGTCAGTTCGTCTATCGCGCCCTCGTCACCGAAGCCGACGTCCAGCATTCAATGGTAAGTGAGCTCACC
This sequence comes from Gemmatimonadaceae bacterium, assembly GCA_045803585.1. GTDB lineage: Bacteria > Gemmatimonadota > Gemmatimonadetes > Gemmatimonadales > Gemmatimonadaceae > UBA4720. Next base: position 55,010 of record JBJMOT010000019.1, on the reverse strand, counting down.
GAACGACTATTCGCCGGCGATGTCACTGCTCTGGTCAGCCATCTGGTGTCGGCGCGTGACATGACGCCGGGTGATCTCGCTCGCGTAAGAAAAATCCTCCAAGCCGCTCGCCCAAAGACGGGAGATAACGCATGACCAGCACCTTTTCCGCAACCGCGCTCGCCTGGCTGCTCACTTACGCCATTCACAGCTCCATTCTCTTGTCCCTCGTCTGGGTGCTGGTGCGCGTTCGACGCTTCTCTCCCGGCGCCTCCGAGCTTCTATGGAAGTCGGCGATGCTCGGCGGGTTTCTGACGGCGAGCATACAGCTGAAGCTCGACGTACGCCCCGCCGGAACACTCATGCTGCAACCCCCGGTAGTCACGGCTCCGGCTACGACGGTCTCACGGATCGACAAACCGAAGACGTCCACGCGAACCGACGCAGCTCAGACCGAAATCGCGCCGCAGCTGCAACCTTCGACCGGGCGCTTGCGGCCTGCGGTTGTCATGTCGAGATCTTCCGGTCTCGTTGCTGGCTGGGGATTGATCGCGCTCGTGCTCGGCCTGAGTTACATCGCCCGCCGGCTGATTCTGGTGGGAAGGCTCGGCGACCGGCGCGCAGTGCAGGAAGATCAACTGCTCGATGTGTTGGCCCAACTCGTCGATGACGCGGGTCTGCGTAGCACTCCCCTGCTCACTTCGTCTTCGCAGATCTCCAGTCCTGTCGCGCTCGGAACCAACGAAATCTGTGTTCCCGAAACGGTTATCACGGAGCTCGATCTCGAGCAGCAGCAAAGTCTGCTCGCGCACGAACTGGCGCACCTCGCGCGTCGCGATCCTGTCTGGCTCATTGTCGGCAGTCTGATCGAGCGCGTCTTCTGGATCCAGCCGCTGAATCGCGTTGCCAGCAGAGAAATCGCCACGTCAGCGGAATTCCTCTGCGACGACTGGGCAGTTCGTCGAACGGGATCGGGCGATCCGCTCGCGCGCTGCCTGGCGCAAGTGGCGGAGTGGATTCAGGCATCACCACTCGGAGTTCCAGTAGCAGGAATGGCCGAGGAGCGCTCGCTGCTCGTGTCCCGCGTCGCGCGACTTGTGGAAGGCGTGAAGCCATCCAACCGTTCGAGACGTGGCGTGGCTATCGGTGCGTTCGCGACTCTCGTCGCGACCACCCTCGTCGCCCCGGGAGTCTCCGGCAGAACAACGAGTCTCTTGTTGGCTGACGAGCCGCAGAGGCCGGGGGTGGCGGATGCGAGTAGCACTCAGCAGCAACCGACACCTGCGGCCACACAATCTGCGGCGCCGGTCTCGTCGCGCGATCTCAGTGCGGCGCAGACGGCGAAGGCCGATACCGGTGTCGTGAACGCGCTCATCGCGCGGTTGGGCGACGAGAACGCGGATGTTCGTCGCGCCGCGGCCCATTCACTTGGCCAACTGAAGGATTCGCGCGCCGTGCCTGGCCTGATTGCAGCGTTGAAGGACTCTGAGCCCAGGGTTCGGGCATCAGCGGCGGAAGCGCTGGCGGAGTTCGAGGATTCTCGCGCCATCGCTCCGCTGGTCGACTTGCTCACCGACCAATCCACCGAAGTCCGGCGGAACGCGCTCGACGCGTTGTCGCATTTCGAGAGCAATCTTCCCTCCGCGCCAATCGTGCGGCTGCTCGGTGATCCTGACGCTGACGTCAGACACGACGCTGCGCACCTCGTGGGAAGGTTGCACGACAGATCCGCGATCGGCGCTCTCGCAAAGCTCATTGGAGATCCGTCCGCGGACGTGCGCGAGGCAGCGATCGAGGCCATTGGGGAGCTTGGCGATCCCAGCGCGTCGATCGCGATAGTGCCCGCGCTGTCAGACGCCAACGCAGACGTTCGTCAACAAGCAATGAGCTCCCTACAGGAGCTAAAGGCGCCGATCGCCGAGGCGACGCTCATTGCTCTGATGCGCGACCGCGATTCTGACGTCCGGCAAAAGGCCGCCGAGCTCGCTGGTGAGCGTTCCGTAGTCGCCGCCGTTCCTACGCTGCGCCGGATGCTCGAGGACACTAATGCCGATGTGAGGGAGAGCGCTATCGATGCGCTTGGCAACATCGCCGACGTAGCGGCATACGATGCGTTGCGCGATGCCCTGACTTCAAAGGATGCAAAAGTGCGCCGCGCCGCGGCCGAGGCGCTCGGCGACAGGAGACTATGATGATGAAAGCGATTGGAGTGATAGCGATCTCCGGTGTTCTGGGAGCAGGAGCGATCGGCGCTGCAGTGAAGCTGACACCAGCGGCCATTGCATCGAGCGACCATCACGATTGGGAGCGTAGCCGTCCTGGCCCGGACTCTGGCCGCGTGGCGATTCTGATCGATGCCCTTGGCAGGACAGATCCTGTAGTGTGCGACCTGATTGCCGACCAACTGGGAAATTTCTGGTGGGACGGTGGGAGAGAGGGCGTCGGCCGCCTGGCGTCGGCATCGCCGACCGTGCAGGCCGCAAAGGATTCGATCGGCGGCACAATTACCGATGAACGCGCGATCAAACGGCTCGTTGCGCAGCTCGATGGGTCGAACGTCTGCACGCGGCGCGTGGCCGCTAAGATGCTCGGCGAGAGCTCCATCAGCGTGTCGAGGCTGAACGCGCTCCTGAGCGACCCCTCCGCCAACGTTCGCGAGTCAGCGGCGTTGGCGGCCGGCTACGGCGATCATCACGATGTAAGGCCCGCACTTGAACGCGCTCTCGACGACCGCTCGCCGGCTGTGGCCGCCATGGCTGCATGGTCACTTGGCGAAATCGAAGATCACGCTTCGGTGCCTGCATTGTTGAAGTTCGTTCGCGCGGGGGATGCGAGAGTGCGGCTCGCAGCGATCTGGGCGCTCGGCGCGATCGAGGATCCCAAAGCGGTACAGGACATCATCGCCACTTTGCGCGACCCCAATAATTCAATCAGAGAGATGTCAGCCCAGGTACTTGGCGACATCGAGAAAGCGGACGCGGCAGCGCCGCTCGAGCGCGCGCTGACCAGTGATGCAGACGCCCGCGTACGAGCGGCGGCGGCCAAGTCTTTGGGGAACATCAGCTCTCCATCCTCTGGGCCCGCATTGGGCAGAGCGTTGACAGACGCGGATATCGACGTGCGCCGCGCCGCAGCCGAGGCGCTCGGCGATCTCGATGAGCTGCACACCGCGCCGCCGGGGTTGGCGGCGGCACTTTCTGCGAGCGATCCCGAGCTCCGGTATCGCGCTGCGAAATCACTGGCGTCGATCGCCGATCCTGCCACGACATCCGAGATCGTCGGACTTCTTTCGAGCACGGATGCAGAGCTCCGCAAAGATGCTGTGGAAGCGCTCGGCTCGATCAAAACGCCGGCCGCGGTTCAGGGAATTACCAGGGCGCTCAACGACCGCGATCCGGAAGTGAGGAAGGCGGCGGCGGAAGCGCTGGGCGATATGAACGACAGCTAGGGAGGGACGTTAGGACTTCCCTTGCTGCTGCTTCGCGAGCGTTTCGCGAAAAGTCTTTTCGGACCGGTCGATGTAGCGCAGGTACCCTTCCCGATCGATGAAGGGGTCGACCGGGTTCTGAGCCGTACCGCGCTCGCGCCGCTTGCGGTTCATATCGAAGAACTCCGCGTGCGAGCCGAGGAAGATGTCGGCGGGCAGGCTCCGCAGCGTGGCAAAGCTGCGCTCGAAATCCGAGCGAATTCCCGGATAGGCTTCGGGCTTTACCAGGGATACGAACGGGAACAGCGTGAGGCTGCAGACGTCGACGGCGAGCAGCTGGCGATCGCCGTCGCGTACGGGGAATGACCACGAGGTGCAGCCACGAGTGTGTCCGGCGGTAATGTGCGCGGTCAGCTCGATCGGACCGAGACGTATCTTCGCGCCATCCTTGAAGCGGTGATCGACACGCGGCGCGGGGAATCTGAAGAATCCCAGAAATCTCAGGATCCCCAGCCGTCCCATCGCGGCGTCGACGCCGCTGCCCGTCGCGACTGCCTCGGCGTCTCCTTCACTCACCCAGAGCTCGGCGCCGGACGCTTGTTGCAGCTCGCGGAGTCCTCCGGCGTGATCGGAATGAGCGTGGGTGTTGAGCAGGATTTTGACGTCTTTGATATCCAAGCCGAGCTTGGCGATGCTGGCGATGATGAGCGGTGCGGTCTCGGGATAACCGCCGTCGATCAGGACGTGACCGGTCGGGCCGGTGAGCAGGAACGAGGTGATACCCGTGGCGCCGACGTAGTAGAGATTGCCGGCGATGTTGAATGGGGCATCGGGAATCGAGCGGTTCTTTCGGATAGCGGAGCGCCACGCGATTCCGAGCGCGACGATTAAGGCGAGTAGCCCGGCGAGTACAAGCCAGCGTAGTCGTATCAACTTCGGCAAATCGGTTCCTGGTGTCGTCGTGAAGTCCTTTGTGCCGTAAAGTAGCAGCGGTTAACCGAAGGTGCAATTCATCCGGGCCGCGCTCCCCGGCACACTAAGTAGCATGACCATCATGAGGAAGTACGCGATCAGGCTGCTCGGCGCGGCGATCGCAACTGTATGGTTCGCGCCACCAGCAAATGCCCAACACGCGCACTCCCACTGGGCGTACGAGGGAGAAGGAGGACCCACCCATTGGGGAGCGCTCGAGCCCTCGTACAAGTCTTGCGCAGCCGGCAAGGAACAGTCGCCGATCGATATCCGCGACGCGAAGGCGGCTGATCTCCCGGCTATCGCCTTCTCGTACCAGCCGACACCGCTCAAGCTGGTCGACAACGGCCACACCATCCAGGTGAGCTACGCGCCGGGCAGTTTCATAACTGTCGGCGGGCAACGGTACGAGTTGCAGCAGTTCCACTTCCATCATCCCGCGGAAGAGAAGGTGTCGGGCAAGTCGTATCCGATGGTCGCGCATCTCGTGCACAAGAATGCAGCGGGACAACTGGCGGTGGTGGCGGTGCTGCTGACCAAAGGCGCCGCGAATCCACTCATCGCCAAACTCTGGCAGAACCTTCCTGCGGAGCAAGGCAAGGAAGTGAATCCGGCGGGCGAGACGGTTGATGCGACGCAGCTGCTGCCGAGCGCCCAAGGGTACTTCACCTTCAGTGGCTCGTTGACGACGCCTCCCTGCTCGGAAGGTGTGACGTGGTTCGTACTGAAAACTCCGACCGAAGTCTCGAGCAGTGAAGTCCTGACTTTTGCGAGGAAGTACCCGCACAATGCGCGTCCAACACAGCCGCTGAACGGCCGCGTGATCAAGCAGTCCCAGTAGCCTCGGACGCCTTAGCGCACCTTTCCGCGCGCGGCGACTTTCCAGCTCCCTTCCACTCGGCCGTCGCGCCCGTACCAGATCTCGTCGTGCAGGTTGACGGTCGGGCAGACGTGGCTCGGCACCAGCCAGACTTTCTCGCCAACCCTGGCTGGGCCGCGAATCTCAACGTAGCCGTGCTCCTCATTCAGCTTGCGCGGCGTCCACGGACGGTCGATGAAGTGGCCGTAGGTTCCGGTTCCAACCGTCTGATCGCTCGAAAGAGTTTTTGACCCGGCGTCGATGACGCACTGGCCTGGCACTGATGTGCTGACGACGGTGGTGAGCACACGAAGCGCGCAGTCTGACTCTTCACAGACCTTTGCTTCCATGCTGCTCGCATCGTAAAAGACGTAGGTCCCGGGCCGGATCTCGGTCGTCTGCGGGATCAGGGGCGTCTTCGCCGCGCCAGGCGTCGACCCTCCCGAAATGATCTTTGCTTCGAAACCGGAAGCAGCGAGCGCCTGGATAACGGCGTCGATCTTGGCGCATGCTGCCCTGAAGCCTTCCTCGTCGAGCCATGACGGCCAGTAGAAGATTCCCTGAAAGTCGGTGCATGCCTTCGCGATCTCGACGGCTTGTTGGGCGGTCTGCGCGCCGGTGCGGCCGACGCCAACATCGATCTCAATGAGCGTCTCGATTCCAGTCAGGTCGCGGGCTACTTCGACGGAATCGACAGCGACTTTGACGCGCCGCCTCTTCGCCAATTCTCTCAAGCGTGAGAGCTTGGCCTTCACCAGCGGGTACGCGACGAGCACATCATCGCCCGGCAGAACTTCCGCTTCACCGATCTTGGCAACCGTGATGCCGATGGCGCCGGCATCGAGCTGCATCTGGGCGATCTCGGGGATCTTGTGGGTCTTCACATGGGGACGCAGCTGGACCCCCCAGCCGCGACACTGCTCCTGCATCTGAGCAATATTCCGCTCGAGCACGTCGAGGTCTACATACAGGCTCGGTGTATCGAGGTCGAACGCTTCCACTATTTCGGCTTCCTGGCGATGCACTCGATCTCGACCGCGATTCCTCCGGGAAGCGCGCCCGCCTGAATCGTGGTGCGTGCGGGATAGGGCGCCGAGAAGAACGTAGCGTAGACCTCATTCATCGCGGCGAAGTCATCGATGTCGCGAAGATAGACGTTGCACTTGACGACGTGCTCGAGCGACGATCCCGCTGCGTGCAGAATCGCCCGCACGTTCTCGAACGTCCGCCGCGTCTCCGACCTTACATCCGCCGTCTCGAGAATTCCCGTCTGCGGATTCATGCACCCCTGCCCCGACGCGAATATGAATTCTCCCTCTATGATTGCCTGCGAGTACGGACCGATGGGCTTTGGCGCCTTGTCCGTTGTAACCGCGTTTCTCATGTGCTCCTCTTCCATCGATTCCAGAGATGATGAACGGGAAATCCTGCCGCTGCGATAAGCAGGCCGTAGATCGGCGAAAAGTTGCCGACCTGAATCTCGCCCCAGACGATAGCGGACACGCCAACGATCGTCCCAATCACGAACAATAGCGGCACCACTGGATAAGCGGGCGTGCGGAAAGGCCGCTCGGCTAGTGCCATCTTCCGCCGCAGCACGAAGACCGCGGCCACCGCAAAGATCAGCGCCGCCCATTCGACGACGACGAAGTAAGTGGTGAGGGTGTCGAAATCCCTGAGAACGAGAACCATGATAATGGCGACTGCGCCCTGAACCAGCAGCGCTGTCCACGGCGTCGACCAGCGCGAATGGGTTTTGCCGAGGAAAGAGAAGATGAGCCCGTCGCGCGCCATGGCGTAGGCGACGCGCGGCTTTGCCAGCAGATTGCCGTTGAGAGCCCCGAAGACGCTGAGCATGATCGCCAGGAGGATCGCGACGCCACCCGCTGGGCCCGCGATGGACGTCATTACTGTTCGCGCGATCGCTTCCTTCTGCTCCGCCATTACGCTCACCGGCATCATGTACAGGTAGGCGAGGTTTGCACCGACATAGAGTGTAACGATCACCAACATTCCGGTGATGATGATCCGCTTCATCATTCGCTCGGGTGCCACGACCTCGCCAGCGATCATGCTGACGGCGATCCAGCCGTCGTACGTCCAGATAACGGATGCGACAGCACGCGCGAGTCCGCCGCGCTGCACGGCCCCGCCCGCGGAGATGTTCGAGAGGCTGCCGTGACCGAGGAGAAACGCGCCGAGTGTGATCGCAGCGAGAGCAGCGACCTTGACCAGAGTGGTCAGCTCGCTGACCGCGGCGCCGACCCGCGCGCCGAGCACGTTGGCGAGGGTGAGAGTTACGATGGCGGCGACAGCGATGCTGTGGACTGCGGGGGCGCTGACTGGTGCGCCGAGCAGATTGAGAAGGAATTCGGCGAAGACAGTAGCGAGCGCGGCGACCGCGGTGGGTGTCGTGACGAGCACATAGAGCCAGCCGAACACGAACGCGGCCGCGTCACCGTACGCCTCGCGAAGGAACACGTATACTCCGCCCGGACGCGGCAGCAGCGAGCTCAGCTCCGCGATCGCGAGCGCGCCGCAAATGCTGATGACACCGAAAGCGGTCCAGAGCGCGATGATTACGACCGGGTTGGGTACGAGCCCAGCGATGGTCGGAGGCTTTCGGAAAATTCCGCCGCCGATGGTGATTCCGACAATGAGCGCCGTACCGCCGAAGAAGCCGATGACCCGCCGAAGATCTTGCGTCGGTGACGGAACGGGCGTAGTCAGGGAAGACTTCATCTAGCGGAACGTTGCAGCGATTAGTTGTTTCTGTCCAATGGCGCGGCGGGAGTTCTGGTAGATGACGAAACATCGTGAGACGTCGAGACGCGACTTTCTGGCTGCATCGGCCCTGGGTTTGGTGGGGCTGGCGTGCGGAACGAAGCATCTCGGATCGGGGGAGGCGTTCGCTGTGGACGATGAGCTTCTGTACGTCGGGACGTACACCGACGACGGCAAATCCGCGGGTATCTATCTCGTTCACATGGACCGGCAGACCGGCCAATTGCGGTTGGCGGGATCGGTGGGCGCCGGGGCCAACCCTTCATACCTCTCCGTGCATCCCAACCGGCGGATTCTGTATGCGGTGAACGAAGTCGACAAATACGACGGGAGAGCGTCGGGTGCGGTCAGCTCCTTCTCGATCGCTAGCGATACCGGGTTGCTCACGAAGCTGGGCGAAGTACCGTCGGAAGGCGCGGCTCCATGCTATGTGAGCGTCGACCGCAGCGGTCGCGTTGTTCTGGTCGCCAATTACAACGGCGGGAGCGTCGCGCTGCTGCCGGTTGAATCGAATGGAGCGCTCGACGCGGCGACGTCAGTCGTCAAGCACACCGGGAGCGGACCAGTCGCTGACCGGCAGGGCGAGCCACACGCTCACTGCATAGTTGCGGATCCGGGCAACCGCTTTGCGCTCGCCGCGGACCTCGGCGCTGACCGGGTGTTCGTTTACCGGCTGGACCTGGGTGGCAAATCGCTACAACACGTCGAGGGTGGCGAAGGGATCGCCCGCCCCGGCTCTGGACCGAGACATATCGCGTTCCATCCAACGCTACCGCTGGTATTCGTCGCCAACGAGCTGGACTCCACGGTGTCTTCGTATCGCTTTGATGCCGCGCGCGGCGCACTGAGCCTGCTGGACTCCTGGTCGACTTTACCGTCTGGGTGGACGGGACAAAATTATCCGGCAGACATCCATATCGCCTCATCTGGCCGCACGTTGTACGTGTCGAACCGCGGGCACAACAGTATCGCTGTGTTCCCGGTTTCGACGACCGGTGCGCTCTCGGTCGACCAGGTGGTCTCCACCGGCGGTGATTGGCCGCGCAATTTCAGCCTCGATCCCAGCGAGCGTTGGCTATTGGTCGCTCACCAGCGGTCGAATTCCATAATAGTGTTCGCTCGCGACGCGGAGGGCGGACGGCTGACGCCGACGCAACAGCGGCTGGAACTGCCGAGTCCGGTCTGCCTGCGATTCCGCGCGCATGCGGGAGTGATGACCTGACCAAGGCCGTCTACGACCGAGTCATCCTCGGCGGACGCGTAATGGATCCTGAATCGGAGCTCGATGATGTCATGAACATCGGACTCCGCGATGGCCGGATCGCCGACATCACCACGGAGCCGATCGAAGGAGGAGATAGCATCGATGCCCACGGTCTCGTAGTCGCGCCCGGGTTCATCGACCTGCACTCGCACGGGACTACCGACGAGACATACAGGATGCAATCGCTGGATGGGGTGACGACCACTTTGGAGCTGGAGCTCGGGACTTCCGACGTCGCGGCCTGGTACCGCGAGCGCAGCCCACGCCAGCGCATCAACTACGGCGTCAGCGTCGGACACATAAAGGTTCGGATGTCGGTCATGAACGACTCCAGCGACTGGTTTCCATTAGATCACGGAGCGTACGGCATCGCTTCGCCCGCACAGGTTCGCGAAATGATGGAGCGCATCGAGGGTGGTTTGGGAGAAGGCGCGATCTGCATCGGCGCGGGATTTCAGTATACGCCGGCGGCAACGCGAGAGGAGCGGCATGAGATATTCCGAGTGGCCGCACGAACGAAAACGCCGGTGCACGTGCACATTGTGCCTGGCATCGAAGGCCTGAAGGACGTGCTTTCGCTCGCAAAAGAGACCAACGCGCCATTGCAGGTGGTGCACCTCAACAGCTCCGCGTTGTCGGACACGCCTATTATGCTGGAGATGATCGAAGCTGCGCGAGCTAGTGGGGACGACGTCACCGCGGAAGCGTATCCATATGCGGCGGGAATGACGGAGATCAAGTCGGCTACGATCCAGGACGTCTATAAAGACGCCTCCGACGCACGGCTCGCGGACATAGAGTGGCCGCGCACAGGTGAGCGATTGAATCGGGAGAGCTTCGAGCGGTACAGTCAGAGCGGAGGACCCATCGTGGTCCACACCAACACTGAGACAATGGTGACCGAAGCGATCGCCAGCCCGCTCACCATGGTTGCGAGCGATGCTTATTGGCAGAACGGCACCGGACATCCACGAACCGCGGGAACGTTCTCGAGAGTGCTCGGCCGCTACGTGCGGGAGACCAGGGCACTGTCGCTCATGGAAGCGATCGATAAAATGACTTTGAAGCCAGCGAGGCGCCTGGAGGCGCGCGTACCGGCGATGCGGAACAAGGGTCGCCTACGCAAAGGCGCGGACGCCGATATTACGATCTTCGACGCGTCTAAAGTGATTGATCGCGCGACGTATCGCCGACCTTCAATGCCGTCCGTCGGCATTGAGCACGTGATCGTAAACGGTGTATCGGTGGTACTGAACGCTCAGGGAGTTGAGGGCGTTACACCAGGCCAACACGTGCGCGCCCCGTTCGAATAATGCGCCTTGCGACCAGCAGTGAGCCCGCCGATTGGATTCCCGCGCTGCTCCACGACTTCGCAGTCGATGTCGGATCATTCATACCGGACGTGTTTGAATCTTACGCGAGGATACTTCATCCTCCGGGTAGGCTAGCAGCGGACGAAAGTGTTTTGGATGTGCGATGGGCCGACATCGCAGCCGCCAACGGCCGAAGTGTCGACGACGAGGTGCTACATGTCGATATCTCTGGAGAACCATCGCGGGTCGGTCCGTCCGGCGAAGAGTTATGGAATCAACACCCACGCACCGGTTCGCTTTCTCCAGAGATTGTCGAGCGTCTCATTCAGACATTGGGGAGTCATACTACGACCCCCGATCACTGCTGGTTCGGCGTATGGAATGGCTGGGGCGCGCTGCGGGAGAGTATACGTGGAGCGCCGATGTTTTCTGTCCCCGGTCGCGACGTTTTTCTCCTGGAGGGGTCGGTCACCGACGCCCTGATCACGCTCGAAGGCATCAATTGGTGTTTTCAGTCCGCAATGCTATGGTGGCCCGACGATCGGGCTTGGTGTGTGTCAACCGAGATCGACTTCAGCTGGACCTACGTTGGCGGCTCTCAAAACTGCATCGCGGAAGTGTTGAACGACCCACTACTCGAAGCTCAGTTAGTAACGCCGGGAACGATTCGATGATCAACAAGAGGCGCACATGACAGACACCACGACAAAACCGCGGCTGACGTCCTTCGCCCCGCAATTTCTGGTCGACGACCTCGCGCGCTCGATCGAGTACTACGGGCGAATCGGCTTCGAATTCGGTGACCCATGGGAAGGTTTTTACGCTATCGGCCGGATGAATGGTCTGGAGGTCCACCTTAAGGAAGCGCCGAAGCACGAGCCTCACCGCGCATGGCGGCGCGAGAACGAGCATCTGGACGCTGCGGCAGGCGTCGACGACATTGAAGCGTTTTACACGCGGTGTTCGGCGAACGGAGTATCCATCATCAAACCGCTGGAGGCGACGGAGTGGGGAACGAAGGACTTCTATGTTGAAGATCCCGATGGGTACATCGTTTCTTTCGGGGGCAGCTCAGCTTAAATCACTCGCCCGCCCGCTGATCTCAGCGCGATCCGCGAATAGACTGCAGCGGACCGGTCGCACGCGCGACATCTCGGGGCGATCCACCCCACTCACGACTCCAGGCACGGCGCAGCTGCAATCCGGAGTGAAACCCCGCGACCTGCGCAGCACGGGTGACGGTCGTGCCATACTCGAGCGCCTGACGGGCGCGCTCGAGACGGATCGACCGCAGATATTGGAGCGGTGACACCCTCGCATGATCGACGAACAGACGGAGCAAGTGGCGCTCGGTCGTGTTCCCCACTTCCGCCAGTGAGGTCATGTTCCAGTCGCGCTCGGGAGTGGTGATGATCGCGTCCTGGACCCGGTGCACGGCAGAGTGCAGATGCCGGCGATGCATGTGAAAGGGCGACTGCTCGGGATCGCGCGCTGAACGTCTCAGGTAGACCACCATATCTTCGGCGACACTCGCGGCCAGCGCATCGCCACATTCCTCGCCAATCAGGTGTAGCGCGACGTCGATGCCGGCGGTGATGCCGGCGCTCGACGCCAGCGCTCCGTCGACTACGAACACGCGGTTCTCGATTACCTGCGCCTGGGGCGCCAGCGAGCGGAGCATATCGAGCAGCTCGTGATGAGTGGTGCAGCAGCGCGTTCCCAAAAGTCCGGCCCGCGCGGCGAGCAAAGTACCCGAGCAGATCGTCACCAGCCGATGCTTCGTGTCCGGATCTGATAGGGGTCCGTACATCTGACGATGCAGCCAGTTCGCGGTGGTGGTGATCGCCGGCGTGACTCGGCCGAGGTGCTCAGTGGGTTGGCCGACCACCACCACCCACGTCGGTGTGCTGAGGCGCTCCGGGAGCGGCAGGAGCCCGGCCAGATCGAGCCCGACCGAAGTTGGCTCTGTAGGAGCCGGACCTGTGAAGCGCAACCGAAACCGCGGCGCAAGGCCGCGTCTCCCGCGATGCTGGTTGGCAAGCCGGAACGCCTCGGCCGGCCCGGCGATGTCGAGCAGCAGCGACTGCGGTACGATCACGAAAAGAACGTCGATCATGGGAAGCACCTGCATGTCCGAAACTGATTCATATTGGTCGTTCCCTGAGGCGCGAGAGTTATGGACCGGTCCATACCTTCGCAAGTGTCAGCAGCGCAGCGGTCACATGCTCGAGCTGGCGATCCACCATTGCGCGCGAGGCCGCCCATGTTCAACGACTTTGCACCGATACTTCTTGCCGCGGCATTCACGTGCGGGCCATTAACGGCATCGCGGGCCCAGGCGGCTGATGACGAGAAGCCTTCGGCGCTCGAGCGAACCGTCGATAACAGCGTCAAACCGGGCGACGATTTCTTCGCCTATGCCAACGGAGCGTGGCTCAAGGCGGCGCGCATCCCGGCGGGCAAAGAACGCTGGGGAGCACGCGACGAGATCAACGATCTGACGCGTCAGCGAGTGGCGAAGCTGCTCGAAGACGCGAGCGCGGCACCCGCAGGATCGGTTGCCAGAAAGGTCGCAGATTTCCGCGCCGCTTACATGAACGCGACCGCAAGTGAAGAGCGCGGACTTAAACCAGTACACCCACTACTCGCTTCAATCGATCGCATTCAGAACAAGACGGCGCTCGCCCGAATGCTTGGCGGCGAGATGCGCGCAGACGTCGAGCCGCTGAACCTTGGCAATTACAGATCGGGAAATGTCCTTGGTCTGGCGGCGTCACGCAGCCTCCACGGCGAGAGGACTTATAGCCCTTTCCTGGTGCAGGGCGGCCTCGCTCTGGGAGACCGCGACCGGTACATCGCCACTGATGCGCACGCGCAGGAAATCCGCACTACCTACCAGCGGTACATAGGCCGCCTGCTCGCTCTGGCCGGCTTCGATCGGCAGGATGAGCGCGCCCGCGCGGTGATAACCCTCGAAACCGCCATCGCGCAAAGCCAGGCAACACAAGAGGAGTCGGCCAAGGATCACAATGCCGACAATCGATGGACGCGCGCCGACTTCGCCCGCGAAGCGCCGGGCATGGATTGGTCTGCGTTCTTTGCGGCCGCAGGGCTGGCGAGTCAGGATACCTTCGTCGTCTGGCAGCCCAGCGCAGTCACCGGACTGGCAGCACTGGTGTCGTCACAGCCACTGGAGGCCTGGAAAGACTATCTCCGGTTTCACCTTCTCGATGCTCTCGCCGACGTACTCTCACGTGCGTTCGCAGATCAGGCAGCAGAGCTGCACGCTGTGTCGACCGGGCAAATCATTCAGCCACCTCGCGAACAACGCGCAATCGAAGCAGCTCAGACGGCAATGACCGACGCCGTCGGGCGGATGTACGCCGAGCGATATTTCTCGTCCGAGCAGAAAGCACGTGTAAAGACCATCGTGGCGAAGGTCGCGACAGCGTTCACCAAGCGCGCAGCGAACGCGAGCTGGATGTCGGCGGACACCAAAGCGATCGCCTTTGCCAAGTTGAACAAGCTATATGTCGGCATCGGGTATCCGGAGCAGTGGCAGGACTATAGCGACCTGGTCGTGAAGCCGGACGATCCCGTGGGCAACATTCGTCGCGCCGCGGAGAGAAACTACCGTCGTGTGGTGGCGCGTATTGGTCAGCCGATCGACAAGACGGAATGGTGGGTCGCGCCGCAGATGGCCGGCGCGGTGCTCGTCTTCGAGCAGAACGCTTACGATTTCGCAGCTGCCCTGCTGCAGCCGCCGAAGTTCGATCCAGCCGCATCCGACGCAGCAGCCTATGGCGCCATCGGCGCGGTGATCGGCCACGATATCAGTCATTTCGTCGACGTGCTGGGCGCGGACTACGACACGGCGGGTTTGGCGCGCCGGTGGTGGACGCATGATGACAGTTTGCGGTTCGAGAGCGCAGCAGAGCCGCTGGTCGCCCAGTTCTCCGGCTACCACCCATACCCGGACGTAGCAGTCAACGGAAAGTTGACACGCACCGAGAACGTCGCCGATATGGCTGGCCTCGCCGCAGCGTTCGACGCCTACCGCGCCACGCTCGGCGCGAAGGCGTCCGACAGGGACTACGTGCGGCGGCACGATCGCGAGTTCTTCATCGCCTTCGCGCAGAGCTGGCGCATCGTCATCAACGACGCCGCGCTGCGGAAGCAGCTGGCGAGCAATGACCATGCGCCGGAGAGATTCCGTGTTTCCACCGTCCGCAACTTCGATGCGTGGTACGAGGCGTTCGATGTCGTGCCTGGTCAGCGACTCTACCTCGAGCCGGCCGCGCGCGTCCACATCTGGTAACGTTTCGCGCTGCTCGGCGCGAGCTTCAATACTGGTGATGCAATGCTACACTCTGCAGACATATCGCTCGACGAATCCGCCCTCCTCGTAGTCGACGCGCAGGACTCCTTCAGGCTCTCGCCGCGATGGGGTAGCCGCAGTAATCGGGATTTCGAGACGAACGTTGCGGCACTGATCGGCGCCTATCGAAAGGCGGGCCTTCCTGTCTTCTATTTCCTTCACGCCGACGGTGATCCGGGCTTCGAGCTCGGCGACCCGCATTACCGACTGATGGACTTCATCAGACTTCGTAAAGGCGAGATCGTTCTGCACAAGAACACCCGCAACTGCTTCACGAGTACAACCCTCCAGCCGTTGCTGCTCGAGAAGAGGGTCCGAAGGCTCGCCATCACAGGCATTCAGATGGAGCAATGCTGCGAGACAAGCGCACGCGTGGCCGCAGACCTGGGATATGCCGTCGATTTCGTGATGGATGCGATGATGACATTTCCTATTCCCAGCGCCACGCGGCCGGGTGAGTACCTGGGCGTCGAAGCGATCGAAGAGCGGACGCGATACGCGCTGGAAGGACGGTTTGCGAGAATCGTTACGACTCAGAATCTCGTCGAAGAGCTCAGGGCCCTTTGTGCGGTGATGACGTTCTGAAGTAGATTCGCCGGATGCGATCCCGTGTGACCGGCGCATGCGCGCTGTTAGCGCTTGCCACTGCAGCGTCCTTGAATGCGCAGCGTCCAACGCTCTCGCCGGCGGTTCGCGCGTATGTCACTGTCGATACGCCAGTCGTTGCGCTCATTCACGCGCGCGTAATCGACGGGACCGGCTCGCCGGCCCGCGACGACCAGACACTCGTAATCCGCGACGGCAAAATCGCGGCACTCGGTAGCTCGCAATCGAATGCAGTTCCGATCGGGGCGCAGGTGATCGACCTCACCGGGAGGAGCGTCATTCCCGGATTGGTGATGGTGCACGAACACCTCTTCTATCCGACTGGGCCCGGCGTTTATGGAAACCTGGCCGAGAGCTTCACCCGACTGTATTTGGCGGGCGGCGTGACGTCGATGCGAACCGGCGGGAACATGAACGGCTTCGGCGAGATCGGAATCAAGCGCGCCATCGACGCGGGAAAGAAACCAGGTCCCTGGATTGATGCCACCGGACCATATCTGGAAGGCCCCGGGCTCGGACTCGATCAGGTGCATGAGCTCACGGGCGTGGACGACGCGCGTCGAATGGTGAACTTCTGGGCGGAAGCCGGCGCGACTTCCTTCAAGGCGTACATGCACATCACCCGCGCCGAGCTTGGTGCGGCGATCGCAGAAGCGCACAAGCGCGGGCTGAAAGTGACCGGACATTTATGCTCGGTCACATATCGCGAAGCAGCCAGACTTGGCATCGACGATCTCGAGCACGGATTCTTCGTCGCCACGGATTTCGTCGCCAACAAGAAACCCGACGAGTGTCCGGGTCAGAACGCCGGGCTGGCGGCGCTCGCCGTCGTCGACCCGAGTAGCGAAGCTGTCCGGTCGCTCATCGCCGAGCTGGTGAAGCGTCACGTCGCGCTGACATCGACTCTCACCGTATTCGAGACTTTCGTACCCGGCCGTCCGCTGCCACCGGGTCTCGAGGTACTGGAGCCGCAGCTACGCGCACAATTCGAGCAGCGTCATACTGCGACAGCGGCGAACACGACCTCGATCTTCGTTGCGGTGTTCACGAAGGCACGGGCCATGGAGCTGGCGTTCGCGCGCGCCGGCGGATTGTTGCTGGCGGGGACCGATCCAACCGGTGGAGGCGGGGTCATCCCCGGCTATTCCAATCAGCGCCAGTTGGAGCTGCTGGTAGAGAGCGGCTTCACACCGCTGGAAGCGATACGCATCGGCACGCTGAACGGAGCGACATTTCTCGGTCGCGCCGATCGAGTCGGCACGATTGCAGTCGGCAAGTTTGCGGATCTCGTCGTAATCGCCGGCGACCCTTCGACTCGCATCGGCGACATCCGGAACGTTCAGACTGTATTCAAGCGCGGAGTCGGCTACGACCCGGCGAAGCTCATCGAATCGGTGAGGGGGAAAGTCGGGCTCTACTAGACCTCGATCAGAAGACCAGCGTCTGGATCGAATGCGGCAGGCTGGTGACTTCCGCCGCGTTCCCCGCGACCCAGAGAAACCAGGAAATCTTCTGATCGCCCGGATTCATCACCACCACTGACACTTTTCCGTCGGGATTGACGAACGCGGTGGAAAGGAGCGCGCTCCTGCTCGGTGAGCTGGCGATCTTCTTCGCGCCCGGCCGAACGAACTTCGAGAAGTGACCGATGTAGTGATACGAGTTGGTGTAAATCAGCTCGCCGGTTCTCGTGTCGGCATGAACTGGAGCGAAGCAGAAGTTGCCGACGTGGTTGGGGCCGCCCTTCTCATCTAGCAACACGTTCCAGTCCGTCCAGCCGACGGCGCCGTCGTTGAAATCATTGATCATCGAGCGGCCGTAGTACTCGCCGAGTCTCCAGTTGTGGATGTCGTCGGGCTTGAAGGTGTCGACGGTCCCTTCGGTGAAGATCAGCGGCTTGTCGGGATACGTCTCGTGGACGAGTCTGACGTTGTCGAACATCATGCTGCCGCCACTCCACGGTTCGTACCAGTGATAGCCGATGCCCCAGACGTACTGGGCCGCTTTGGGATCGGCGAGGATGGTGCTGACTCTCTGGTAGATGAGATCGCGGTTGTGGTCCCAGGCGATGATCTTTTTATCCGCTAAACCTTCCCGACGCATCGTTGGTCCGAGGAAGTTCTTGAGGAAATCCCGCTCGTCCTCGGCGGAGTAGACGCACGACTCCCAGGTCTGCGTCGCCATCGGCTCGTTCTGGACCGTGATTCCCCAGATGGGAATTCCCTCGCGCTCGTAGGCCTTGATGAACCTCGTGTAATAGTTCGCCCACGACTGTGCGAACTCCGGCTTGAGCTTGCCTCCGTGCAGCATGTCGTTGTTGGTCTTCATGAATGCCGGCGGACTCCACGGACTGGCAAAGAGCGTCAGCCTGCCGCCGGCGGCCGCCAGCGCCTGTTTGGTGAACGGGACGCGGAACTGACGGTCGTGGTCGATGCTGAAGGATTTGAGATCCTTGTCGCCCTCGGTCACGTACGTGTAGCTGGCGGAGGAGAAATCGCAGCTGTGGATGTGCGTCCGGCCGAGCGTGTAGCCGATGCCTTTGTTGGGATCGAAGTAGGCATCCAGAACCTCACGCTGTTTTGCCGCGGGGATTTTGGCGAAGGTCTCGGCCGACGCATCGGTGAGCGCGCCGCCGATGCCGACGATCGATTGGGCTCTCTTGGTGGGATCGACGAAGACGCAAATCTGCGTCTCGAGTGGCTGACCCATCTGCTTGAACGTCAGCCTGTCGGTGGCGGAGAGCCGGTAACTCGTTTTGTCGGCGGTGGTGTAGACCGCGACTTCTCTTCCCTGAACCGACTCGACGTCGGGCGGCTCCGCTTCTTCGGATGGCTGCTCGAACTTCGGCAGCGTCAATCTACTCTTTCCCAGCGCAAACGCGGACGACGAGGCTACGAGAAAACGACGGCGATCGATTTTCATAGTCGAAGATTTTGAGTTCGACTAAATATGCGCCTTTAGCCTTTGGGGTGCCCGACCTCCGGCACGGCGCGGCCCAGAAACGATTCGACTGGCTGGCGATCACCGTCCATGCGCATGTCGTCCATCAGGTTGATCATCCGCGCCTGATCGAGCGCGGTCTTCACAGGGACATTGCGATACTGAATCAGGTACGCTGCCCAGAGGTGACTCGCGCGCCAGGCAATGGTGCAATGCAGCAGCACCTTCCCTTTGGCGTTGCTCATAGCATCGGCAAACTCTTTTAATCTCGCGGGAGAGTACGGCAGCTCGGGTGTGCCGCGCATCGGCAGATAGACGTAGTTCATGCCGAGCTCTTTGACGAGTTTCGCTTCATCGAATGGCACCTTTGCCATTTCCGGCGGGCTGCGGAGATTGACGACCGTCGTCACGCCGCGCGAGCGCAGATCGCGAAGTCCTTGTTCAGTCGGCTGGCCGCTGATGAAAACATCATCGCCGACGCTGGAGAATTTTTCCTGGAAGAATCCGGGATTCTCCAGCGCGACGGGAGCGGGCACGCCACCTGTCGGGTGCGATCCGGTCAGGTGCTGGGCGGCGCAGATCCCCGATGCCATTGCCGACATTACAGAGGCGGCGGCAGCCAGCCTCGCGATCGCGAACATCATTCAGAAGCTCCCGAGTGGTTATGCCCTTAGACAGATCGGCAACAAGGAACGTTGCCACACATTCGATCATCGGGCCAGCGTCCTGATCTTTCGTGGTGTTGTATTCCGCGAGGAACGGCACTCGATTTCGGGTATGCTCACGAATCAGTAGCAGAACAGTCATGAGAGTGGAGGCTCACTCGGCGCCCAGTCATCGCAAGACGACAGAAACCGTGCTCGCCCGGATCCCTGCACGGATGCTCGACCTCGCTGCGGCTGAGGGAATGAGCCGGGACGCGCTCATCGAAGCAGCAGGATTGAAGGCGTTTGACCTTACCGATGGCGACTCGCGTGTCCCCGTGTCCTGTCAGGTCGCCCTCTGGCAGTTGATCGCGAAGGGCGTACCTGATCGCTGTTTCGGACTCCACGCCGGAATGCACTTCGAGGCTCGTGAGGCGGGACTCCTCGGATATATCATGGCCTACAGCGAGACTCTGGGGGACGCCCTCAAGCGCCTGCGCTACAGCTGGCTTCTCAACGACGCAGTCCACTGTGCGTTCGGGAGCGACCGGCGCTCGTTCTCTGTTACTGAGACCTACCCCGAGCAGGGGCTTGGTCTGCGTAACGCTGTCGACTACCGTCTCTCCGCGCTACTCAGCGTATGCCGGCAGATCACGGGAGCAGAGATCGTCCCTGTCGAAGTCGCATTCATTTACGACCAAAGTGGCGACACCCTCGAGCACCAGCGCTTCTTTCATTGTCCATTGCGGTTCGGTCAGCCCATATCGAAGATCGCCTTCCGCCAGGAGGATTTGCGGCTGCCCGCGAGGCACGGTGACGAGACTCTCGCCCATCACCTTATAGACCGCGCTGAGGAGGTCCTTCGCTCGCTCGCTCGCGGGAGCTCCACCAAAGAGCGGGTGCGGTCGGAGATCTGGAACATCCTGAGCGAAGGGAAGCCGACGCTCGAGCGCGTCGCAACCGCGCTGGAGATCCCCGGCAGGACCCTCCAGCGACGTCTCGCGGACGAAGGCACGTCACTCCAACAGGAAGTGGAGGAGATACGGAGGGCGATGGCAACGGCGATGTTCCGCGACCCGGGCACGTCCACCGACGAGGTCGCGTACCTCCTCGGCTACGCCGAGCCAAGCACGCTGTTTCGTTCATTCCGGCGATGGACGGGAATGACTCCACAGGAGTACCGCAAGAAAGCCGGCTGACGAAAGTTAGCTCACGGCGCCGAATGCCTCCAAAATGGCGCGAGCCGCCACCATGAATTGTGCTCCGACTCCTGAGGTTTCTGAAACGGTTTTCAGGGTCAGGAGTTCAGCATGCGTAGCAGTCACAATGTCTGGGCGTGAGCCGCTTCACGGCCGCCGCCAAATCAGCGAAGAATCACTCGAGGCGATCGTTGACACCCTTTCCGATATGATCTGGGTGAAGGATGCCGGCGAGCTGCGTTTCGTTCTGGTCAACAAGGGAGCCGAGGTTCTCCTCGGCGTGAGCCGCGACAAGCTCGTCGGCAAATCGGACTACGACCTCTTTTCTCGCGAACAGGCCGATGCTTTTGTCACGAGAGATCGTGAATTTCTCGCCGGCCGACAGAGCGTTGAAGTGCAAGAGGAGGAAATCAACACACCGAACGGCGTGCGCGTTCTCCGCGTCAGGAGGTACGTCATCGCCGAAGCCGGGGAGCCACGCTATCTGCTTGGGATCTCTCAGGATATTACGGATCTCAAGTCGCCGCCGGCAGAGACCATACAGAACCACAGCGAAGCTGCACAGAAGCTACAGGCGATCGGACTTCTGGCGGGCAGCTTCGCCCATGAATTCAACGATTTGCTGACCGTGATCCTGACCGCGGCGCAGACCCTTCTCGAGTCCAGCACCGATGCGTCCGAGCGCGAGGATGCCGGATACATCATCGCATCCGCACGGCGTGCTGCCAGTCTCACCCGCGAGTTGCTCGCTCTGATCCGACGGTAGTTCGGGGCATCATTCGACGTGAAGGAGCACGGGCGCAGACAACCGCACTCGGGTAGATTCCCGCGATGACGCCGAACGCACCGCTGATGATCCTCATCGCCGGACCTTACAGGTCGGGCACGGGCGACGATCCAACGAAGCTGAATGACAACGTGCGCGCGATGGAGGAGTTCGCGCTGCCGTTATTCCGTGCAGGACACATCCCGATAGTCGGGGAATGGCTTGCGTTGCCGCTCGTGGCGTTGGCGGGATCGCGCAAGATCGGGGACGCGGCATTCAAGGAGATCTTCCACCCGATTGCGGAGCGACTGCTCACACGTTGCGATGCTGTCCTGCGGGTGGGTGGGGCTTCGCAGGGAGCCGATCTGATGGTGGAGACGGCGCGAGCCAATGGTCTGGCAGTTTACCATGCCCTGCGTGAAGTGCCGGGCTGTTCAGACGGCGCGAACGGACGCGGCGCGCAGACGTAGGACGCGCGACTACACGCGGGTTCCCTCGAGGCCGATAGTAGGAGTTTGCGCAGAGACCTAGGTTGGACGTGCGTTTCTCCCCTCTTCATTTGCCTTCGATCACTATGCGCTTCCGCAATTCAGTTTTTGTCGGCCTGACTGCAGTGTTGTCCGCCTGCGGTACAGACTCAATAACCAGCAATCCCGAGCCTCCGCCGCCGCCGGCGGTTTTGCTGAAAGACATCGTTATCCCCAATCTTCCGTCGCCGTACTACCACTTCGAGTACGACGCGTCCGGTCGGATCACGATCGCTTCGTTCGCTTCGGGTCTCACGACGTACAACGTGAGCTACGATCGCGACAGAATCAGCGAGCTCCGCACCAATGCGATCAGTAATCCGACCAGGCTCGCATATACCTACGACAATGCCGGCCGCGTGGCGTTGGTCAAATACGTCGACGTCTCGGGAGTGCCGCAGACGTTGGTGTTCCTGACCTACAACGGGGAGCAGCTCACGGAGCTGGAGCGCGACAAACGAGTTACCGGTGGATTCATCATCGACAAGGTCATGACGTTCTCGTACTACGTCGATGGCAATCTGTTCGAGCTCAAGGAACACCGGCCGGCAATCGAAGGCATTCAGCCGGAGACGAATACCACCGACCGCTTCGAGCAATACAACAGCATCATCAACGTCGATGGCTTCAGCCTGATCCACAACGACTTTTTCGACCAGCTCGTTTTGCTGCCAGGCGTTCAGCTGCAGAAAGGCAATCCGGGCAGAGAAATCTTCACCGGTGATGGCGACAATTTCACCGTCGACTATACCTACACTTTCGACGGACTGAATCGACCGCGGTTGAAGATCGGAGATTTCGCTTACGTGACCGGGCCACACACAGGGGAGCACTTCCCGACGCTGTCTCAGTTCTCGTATTACGACTGATATGCGCCATGACCCGCCGCGGGATTCGGCGGCGGGTCACCTGACACTCAACGAGCGGGTTCGAAAGTCGCCGTCAGCAAGCCGAACATGAATGCATCGCCGGTCAGATCCGGATTTCTGAACACCAGATAGACGTCGTGCGCTCCCGCGGTGGGTTTGAACGCCACATGCAGACGAGCCGGCGGAGCGGCGGGATCGGTAGTGGGGGTGATCATTTCAGTCTCACCCATCGTGGGACCGGTAGGGGAATCGAGATGCACTTCGATCTTCCCACCCTTCGCCTGATATTGAGCGGGCGCCAGGCCAATGAGTGTCACCCCGCCAACGCCGGTTAGATCGAGCTGCTTAAAGGCCACCGATGAACCGGGGCGATTCACAACAGTCACCGGCACGGGCATCTCCGGCACACTCTGCTGCGATACTCCTTCCGAAAGATCTCCCGTTGCAACCACCACGGTCGGCGAGCGAAGGACGATTTCCTTCTCGCTATTGATCCCCGGCATTCCGTTCGCGCCACGGTCTGTGTACGCGGCGCGTACCACTACCGCGCCCGACGGCGACTCGGCGGAGCCGGCGGGAGGATCGTACGAGCCGCGCGGCGGTAACGACGGCCCGGCGGTCTTTCGATCGTTGAGACTGAGGATGTAGCCGACCATCAACGCAGCCTGTTCGTCGGTAAGGTTCGGGTGCGCCGGCATGTTCACGGTGCCCCATACGCCGGATCCGCCCTGGCGAACCTTCTGGACGAGACGAACGAGCGCTGCTCTGTCTTTACTGTATTTGGCCGCAACGTCGGAGTAGGCAGGCCCGATCGCTTTTTTGTTGAACTGGTGACACGCGAGACAGTCGCTTCCTTCGATCAGCTTCTTCCCTGCCTCATGCGCTGCCGTGATTCCGCCCGCCGGCACTCCTTGCTTGAGATACTGCGCGGTGACATTCACTCCCTGCGGCGAGATGCCACTCTGGAGCGAGCCATCTTCCTTGTCCGTCACTCGCACGCCGTAGCGAACCGGGACGCCAGGGAAGAAAAAGGTGTGATTGCCGTCGACCAGATCCACGTCGACGCTCGGCGGTTGATTACCGGCGGCGATCGGAACGGACGCGGTGGATCGCGCGCCATGCGTGTCGGTAACCGTCAGCGAGGCGGTGTATGTGCCCGGTTGGCTGAAAGTGAAGGACGGATTCGGTTGGGTCAGTCTGCGGACGACGGTGCCGTCGGCGCGAGTGATGGTCCAGGCGTATCTCAGAGAATCCTCGTCGAGATCCTTGGTGCCCGCCGAGGAAAGATTTACCCGGAACGGCGTCGCGCCTGCATTCTTGTCGACCGCGGCGGCGACGACGGGCTTCCGGTTGCCGGCGTTGTACTCGATGCGCACGAGGCGCGCGTCCGGGTTGCCCTGGAACCACGCTGTCCCGTACTCGAGCATGTACAGATCTCCGCTCGGCCCGAATTCCATCTCGATCGGAGCACTGAAGTTCGTGCTGGGCATGAACCGTTCAATCGATGCGAGATCGCCGTTCGGATTCATGGTGACTGCCATGATCCAATGGCGCATGAATTCATAGATGAACAGCTTGCCGTCGTAGTACTGCGGGAACGGCCTGGTGGCGCCGCGGAAATCGCTACGATAGAAAACCGGACCTGCCGCGGCTGCACGTCCTCCCGCGCCAACGATCGGAAAATCGGGCGACGCGGCGTACGGGTACCATATGTAGGCGCCGCGCGCCGGCGGCAGATCGTTGAGACCGGTGTTGTTGGGCGAGGTGTTGACCGGATGCGCCGGATCGAACTGCTCTCCCGGAATCACCGTCACTGAATCCTTGAACGTCGTCCTGAAGTACGCCTGGTTGTTGCCGACGAAATACGGCCAGCCGTAGTTGCCGGCCGTCCGCGCCTGATTGATTTCGTCGTAGCCGCGAGGACCACGTCCGGCGGAGTCTACGTTTGCGTCGGGCCCGACATCGCCCCAGTACAGAAATCCCGTGTGCTTGTCGATGGAGATGCGATAAGGGTTGCGGTGCCCCATGGTGAAGATCTCAGGCCGCGTCTTCGCCATGCCTTTCGGGAAGAGGTTCCCCTCGGGGATGGTATAGGTGCCGTCGGGCTCGGGATGGATGCGGATGATCTTCCCGCGCAGGTCGTTGGTGTTGCCAGATGATTTCTGCGCATCCCACGGCATTCTGCCGGGACGCTCATCGAGAGGCGCGTACCCGCTGAAGAACGGATTGGAGTTGTCACCGGTCGCCACGTAGAGATTGCCCTTGGCATCGAAAGCCATCGACCCGCCCGTGTGGCAGCACTTCAGGCGCTGGGTCCCCACCTCGAGCAGCACCTGCTTCGATGCGAGATGAAAGTCGTCACCCTGCATGTGGAATCGGGCAATTACGTTCTTCGCCTCCGGGCCGGCGGGCGAGTAGTACATGTACACCCAGCCATTCGTGGCGAAGTTCGGATCGATGGTGAGTCCGAGCAGACCATCTTCCGCCTGGCTGCTGTCCGCGTATTTGGTGCTGACAGGTATCGTCGCGATGCGCGTCACCTTGCCGGTCGATGGCTTGTACAGGTTGACGTACCCGTGCCGCTCGATGAAGAGCACACGCCCGTCGGGAAGGACTGCGAGCTCGACGGGCTCGTCCAGTTTTTCCGTGAGGACGACTTTGGTGAACCGGTTCTCTTCCGGTCGTGCGCGGCCGAAGTCGACCGCCCCGGTACCCATCGCGTATTTCAGTCCGCCCGCCAGGTGCTTCAGGAAAAGCGGGTCGGAGTAAGTCGCCTCGGTGTGGCCCAGGTTGGTGTACCATGCGCGTCCCCCATCGAAGTCGTGGTACCAGCTCATGGGGTGGTGCTCGCCGTTCGTCCCGCCCTCGTACGATTTCTCGTCGATCTCGATCAGAGTGTGGATGGTGGGATCAATGGACTTGAAGTTGTAGAACTCGTCTTCGTGCACGAACGTGTCGGGGAATCCAGCAGTCGATACGTGATTCTTATCCAGAACGCGATACGTTGCTGTGCGAACGTTGGGATTGTTTGGATGTCCGTTGAACCAGGCGCCGGCCATTCGGCCGTACCACGGCCAGTCGTACTCGGTATCGGTGGCGGAATGAACACCGACCCAGCCGCCGCCGGCCTGGATGTAGCGCTCGAAATTGTCCTGCTGTGTTGGGTCGAGTACGTCTCCGGTGGTGCTCATGAAAACCACCGCGCGGTATCGAGCGAGGTTCTTCGCGGTAAACGCGGTTGCGTCCTCGGTCGCGTCGACGGCGAAGCCGTTCTCCTGCCCGATTTTCCGCACGGCGGCGATGCCGTTCGGGATCGAGCTGTGTCGGTACCCGGCAGTCTTGGAGAAAACGAGAACGCGAGGCTGTTGGGCGTGCGCGGCTGACACTGCGCCCGCGGACGAGAAGAGAACGGCGAGCAGGACGAGGAGTCGTTTCATGACAGTAAGGACAGAGGTGACGACTGCCCGAAAGGGCACGCCAATTTGCACCCGCGTACGGCCGGACGACAGTGCACGCAACCTGCATTGGCAACGAGTATGAACCCCAACCCTGGCAGGGAAACACCGGAGAAGGACGAGGATCAGGATACCCTGCGCGATCGTGTCATCCGTCTGGTATTTGGCGGCGACAGGCGCCGCTACGACGAATTCCTGCAGGCCCTCGGCGATTCGATACCGGACGGTGTACAGGTCATTCTGCGCGGCAGCGCCGTGACTGGTTGTAAATGGAAGACCGGCGAGCCGTTCGACCACGACGGTCCGGGAACCAGCGACATGGACGTGACATTCGTCGGCGGCGACATGGTCAGCCTCTTTCGCGACTTCCACATCCCCGGCGTCCACTCCGCGCCGCTGAGCGAGGCGCATCCATTCGCCTCGACGGCTCTTGGCCCGCTCCGACAGCGGTTGTGCGAGATGACTGGCAGACCGGTCAATCTTCAGGCGACGATATCGCTGGTGCAGTTCCTACGTGACGTGATGATGTACCAGCCGTACCTGATACTTCTCGACAAATCGCAAAACGAGGAAGAAGCAAAGTCCTCCAACGCCTGACGTGCGGTTTCTCACTTACAACATCCGCGAGGGCGGCATCGGCCGCGCCGAGGGAATCGCTGAAGTAATCTCGGCGGCGCGGCCCGACTTCGTGGCGCTTCAGGAGGCGTGGGACCCCGTTGTCGTAAAACGCCTCGCCAGTCTCACCGGTCTGGAGTTCTCCGGATCGCAGCGATCGCACTCGACCGCGTTTCTCAGCAGACTCCCCGTGCTCAACCACGCGTGGCGCCACCCGCCAAGAACGCGCCACGCAATCCTCGAGGTATCGCTCGGCGACGGATTGCCGCGTGTGTTCGTGCTTCATCTGCGGGCGTGGTTCTCGAAGTGGAGCGAGCGGCAACGTGTACGCGAGCTGCGCGGATTGCTCGACGGAATAAAGGAGCAGCTGATTCGCGAGCAGCACGCATTCGCCTTTCACATCCTGGCCGGAGACTTCAACGCTCTCGCGCCAAATGAGCGATTCGATCCGTCCCCAATGCCGGCCTGGATACGGGGAATGATCTGGCTGAGCGGCAAAGACATCGCGCGCAGCACCATCGAGATGATGGGAACCGAAGGATACGCGGATGCCTGGCGAACGCTTCATTCAGACGCGGGGGAGAAGCCCGGCTTCACATTCCCGGTCTGGAATCCTCATGTGCGGCTGGACTATGTGTTCACACCGGCGGCGTATGCGTCGCGGATGACGGCGTGCGAAGTGCGAAAAACTCCCGATACCACGAAAACGGCGTCTGATCATTTTCCTTTGCTGGTTGAGTTCTCGCTCTGAGAGTCGCGGTGCGCGGCGCCGCCCGTGACGGAGGAATCAGCGTTCGGCGATCCAGCGCATGGCCAGGGCTGCAATATCAGGCGGCACGGCGTGGGGGCCGGCGAACTCGTGGTATTCGACGGAGTAACCCTGGCGGCGTAGCTCGGGAACGAATCTCCGGCTCGCCATTTCGATGGGAATGATCGTGTCGCTCGTGCCGTGAGAGATGAAGATTGGAGGAGAGCCTCGCGAATCGACGGGAATCAGAATCCCTGGCGAGAATGCGACGATGTTTCTGAACAGCGTTCCGTTTAGACGACCCAGAGCCAACGCGTAGGTGGCTCCGTCCGAAAACCCCGCGATGGAGATTCGGGCTGGGTCGATCGCATACATCCGGGCAACTCTGTTCAACACCCGGTCGATGTTCTCGACATCGGGGCCGACCGCTCCGCGCATCGCGTCCCACGTGACGTCAACCGATTTTGGCGCCACGACGATTGTCGCAGTCTGCTCGGCGGCGTCTGTAAGGCGAGTAATTATTCCGGCGCTCATACCGGCGCCGTGAAGGAACACCACTAATGGAACCCTGGTTTTTGTTTCGGCACTTGCGGGCGCATACACCATCGCGCCATCCGGTTCATCGGCGAACACGGGATGCAATCCGGAGGGAAACGGCCGCGGGACAGAATCCGCCGCCGCGACGGGTCGAAAAGTCAGACGACCGCGCAGCCACGGGTCCGCATGATTCTCGGCTCCACGAGGTGGACTGCAGGCGGCCGTGATAACGGCTGACGCCATCGCCACCGCGAGCGCTGTTCGATTCACGATTCCAGCTCCCGTGTCATCTCTATCATCGTCCTTCTGAAACCGGCGCTGGTGAACAAGCGTTGAGCGGGCTCGTTTTGCTGAGCGGTCGATAAAACGACCTGACGAGCGCCGCCGCGCTCCAATGCGTCGAGAGTTGCGTCGAGCAGCATCCGGCCGATTCCTTTTCCCCGATGCGCTGGGTCGACGACGATGTCGTAGAGGACTCCAGCGGGTCCGCGCAGGGACATGTAATCCCAGCCTTCGATTCCCGCGTAGGTGTATCCGACTACTTGACCTTTCTTCTCGGCCACGAGGACAATGACGCCTCGCTTGGCAAGCTGGCTTCCGAGGAACGATCCGTAGCGAGCCGGAGTCTCCGGCGTCGACGGGATGAAGCGCTTCGCGTCGAAGTCGTGATGCGTCTGGACAAGGAGTCCGCCGAGCCCGCCAATCGTCGGGACGTCGGCAGATGTGGCGCGTCGAATTGTCGCGGTTGGAGCTTTAGCCATCACACCGGCGTTGAAACGGTGGTCAACGGCTGCTCAACTCCACGCGATACGCCAGCCAGAGGATGTCGTTGGCGCGCACTCGTATTCCTTGCTCACCGCCGCCGAGTCGGGCCAGCCGCCAGTGACGATCCGTCCGTCGATCGAGACGCCCATGTGACAGATCACGCGCGGACGCTTCCGCGTTTGGGAGCTCGACATCACCGGTCGATGGTCGCCTGTTGCGCCGGACCATAGCGAACTCCGGCGACTTTGCCCGGCGCGCCAGCAGCATCCAGTGCAGCCATCTCAGCATTCGTCAACGAAACGTTCGCGGCACCGAGGTTCTCCTCGAGATACTTGCGCCGCTTGGTTCCCGGGATTGGCGCTATATCATCCCCCTTCTGCAGAACCCAGGCGAGCGCGATCTGCGCGGGCGTCGCCTTCTTCCTTTCCGCGGTCGCCTTCACCATGTCCACCAAATCCTGATTCGCTTTCCGGTTCTCCGGTGTGAATCGCGGGATGGTGTTGCGGAAGTCGGTGCTGTCGAACGTGGTGGCTTCGTTGATCTTGCCCGTCAGGAAGCCTTTGCCGAGTGGACTGAACGGCACCAAACCGATGCCGAGCTCGCGGAGGGCCGGGATGATTTCCGGCTCGAGATTGCGTTCCCACAGCGAGTACTCGCTCTGCAGCGCAGAGATCGGGTGTACCGCGTGCGCTCGACGGATCGTCTGCTCACCGGCTTCCGAGAGTCCGAGGTAGCGGACCTTTCCCTCGCGGACGAGATCGGCCATCGCGCCGACAGTATCCTCGATCGGCACGTTCTTATCGACGCGATGCTGGTAGTAGAGATCGATGTAATCGGTGTTGAGACGACGTAGCGATCCTTCGACCGCCATGCGGACGTGCTCCGGCCTGCTGTCGGTGCCGGCCATTTTACCGTTCTCGATTTTGAACCCGAACTTCGTCGCGATCACAATGCTTTCGCGCGCGACGCCGATTTCCTTCATCGCGCAAGCGAGCAGCTCTTCGTTCACGAACGGTCCGTAAACTTCGGCCGTGTCGAGGAAGGTGCAGCCGAGCTCGATGGCGCGCCGGATGGTGGCGATTGACTCGCGGTCATCGCGCTCTTCAGGCGCGCCGTAGGATTGGCTCATTCCCATCAGACCGAGCCCGATGGCGGAGACGCTGAGCCCTTCAGTCCCGAGTTTGCGTGTGCTCAACATGTTTCTTTCTCAGTACTCGTAGGCTGTAGAACATTACAGGTCTTGTACCGTTGATGCTCCTTCGGCCGTGCCGCTCCGCTGTCCGACTTTCTCCGTGCTGATCTGACACCTGCCCTAACGAATGTTGCGACAGACAGGCAACTTCTCGAAATGACCGACAATTCCACGGCCGACAACCCTGAACCGCTGTCTGCGCAAAGCTTGGAAGCTTCACTCACCGTCGTCTCCCAGTGGCGTCTCCTACGAGCTCTTACGCCGAGCTCAGCGGCCCGCAAGTAGCGCCCTGTTGGCGGAGAGAGATCCGTCGGCGCCTTTCTTCGCGAGAACGACCGCCTGATTTCCGACGCTCAGCGTCTTCGACGTGGGTTTGAGCTGCGTCACCCGAGTGTTCGCCGGCACGATGACTTTCTGCGAGCCGCCCGGATACTGAACTTCGAGCGTTGAGCCGGTCGCACCGGACACATTTCCGTTCGACATGCGCGATGGCGCGGCTGTTCCGTTGGTCATCCTCGAGTTAGAGATAGCACCGTTGGTCATCCTGTTGCTTGCTCCACCGGCCGCATTCGGATTCATCATCCGGCTTCCCGCGCCCAGGCCCCTCAGCTCTTCGGGGAAAATGTGAATCTCGGTTGCCTGCTCTGATCCATCAGGTTGTTTGACCGTCGTCACGCCGACGAACACGTTGTCCTTGACGTCTGCCAGAGTCGCGGGCTCGCGATCGTAGACTTGAAACGGCTGCGACAATTTCACGGTGACATTGCCGGCCGGCGCGGCGATCACGACTTCTGTGGGCGAAACGCTGGCGACGGTTCCTCGGACCGAGACCGCGCTATCTCCATCAGTCGCTGCAGTCGCCGCGGCGGTGTCAGAGCGACCCGACTCCGACCCGCTACCGCACGCGACGGTGGCAACCAACGA
Source organism: Gemmatimonadaceae bacterium (assembly GCA_045803585.1). GTDB lineage: Bacteria > Gemmatimonadota > Gemmatimonadetes > Gemmatimonadales > Gemmatimonadaceae > UBA4720. The sequence goes on along the minus strand of JBJMOT010000019.1, from coordinate 24,247 downwards.
AACCGCGAGGGCGCCAAAACGTAGTGGTGACATCCGAGAGACGACGATCACAACAACCTCCATTCGGTTTAAAACTTGCGCGCTACGTGAGACTGTGCACGACGCGTGCGCGAGGGTAACCGTATGAGCAAATATTCTTCCGCTTCTATTACGGTCGACGACAGCGATCCGCGGGATCCTGCAGCGCGCTGCAATCGGTGCGGGAAGCAAGGGACCGTGGCGCGCGCAGTTCGCCACTCCGAACCTCCCGAGACTTTGCGCTACTGCTCTACGTGCTGGCCTGACGCACAATACGCGCTGGAGCAGAGACAGGCCGAGGAACAGAACGCACATGAGCAGGCATATAGTGCCTGGGTCGCAGAACGGCCGCGCGATGCCAATCGTGAGCCCGCACCTCCTCCAGGTTGGTCATCGTCGTCCCGGTCGTGGCATGATGTGCGGAAATTTCTCGGCTTGATGGCAGGACTTGAGGAAGGAGGTCGGGGTCCGACGCCGGCCCAACTCGCGCACATCGCCACTGAACTTCAAGACACAGTTGCGGAAATGGATGGCCCTATGCCGACCGAGGTTGCCGCCTTCCTCGCAAAGAATCTTCCACACCCCAATTAAGCCGCGCAGTTTGCCTCGCGCGTGAGGCCCAATTCGTTCTAAACTCCGAATTGCCTGAGATGGTGGTCAGTGTGTCGATAGCCAAGCACTCCCCACTCATTCGCCGACAGATTGCCGAATGCCGGATGCTCGGGCCAGGCGACTTTTGCACTGGGCTTTCTTTCGAATGCGTTCAGGTATCTGCAGAAGGATGCCTGCTCGCTCGCGAAATCGTACCTCTCTCTCGAGAGTAGCTCAGGCGCCGTCGGTAAGCCTTTAGGCCACGGCATCCAATAGATGATCAGCTGCTTCAGTCCCGGATAGCGTATCGGCCGATTCAATGGCGCCGTCGGCAGCTCGCCGTTCGCCATTCGCATCCACCCCACCAGGTGATTGACCATCTGCGGCGCGTTCATGCGCCCCCAGAGCGGCGTCTTGTCGGGACTTAATCGATTCAGCCGGTCGATCAGCTCCTGCCGCGACTCGGCGTTCCACAATGTTTTTGGCACACAGCCTCCGCTCCCGTGTGCGATGAAGTTAGCTTTTTCCACGGTGCCATCCAGCGTACCTCAAACCGCCATCGCCAGCCAGCCTCTCGCACCTGGCTCCGCACTCGGCCGCTACCGGCTCATCGAGCTGATCGGCCAGGGTGGGATGGGCCAGGTCTGGAAAGCGCGGGACGACAACCTCGAGCGCGATGTCGCGATCAAGTTTCTTTTGCGCGGCAGCGTCGGCGATGATCCAGGCGCCGAGCGTTTCCGGCGCGAAGCGCTCGTGCTGTCGCGACTGTCGCATCCCGGTGTGGCGACGATCTTCGACTTCGATGTTCGCGATGGTCTCGAGTTTCTCGTCATGGAGTACGTCGCCGGCGGGACGCTCGAATCACGGCTCGCCGATGGACCGCTGCCGATCGATGGCGTCATCAACATCGGCGCTGCCATCGCCGACGCCCTGGATCACGCGCACAAACACGGGATCCTTCATCGCGATCTGAAGCCCGGCAATGTCGTTCTCACTGCCGACGGCCAGCCGAAGATCCTCGATTTCGGTCTCGCGCTCCTTCTCGCCGACGGGAAGACGATCGGGAGAGTGACCCAGCCAGGCACGATCATGGGCTCCCTCGCTTATATGTCGCCCGAGCAGCTCTGGGGCGACGCCGACGCGCGCTCCGATACCTATGCACTCGGCACGATGCTCTTCGAGATGACGACCGGACAGCGGCCGTTCGTGCGCGATCGCACCGAGGCGTTGATGTTCGCCATCATCAACACCGCTCCACCGCGCGCAGCGTGGCTGCGTCCCGAAGTGCCCGACGCGCTGGACCGTCTGATTACCGAATGCCTGCGGAAGGAACCCGCTGACCGTCCGGCGTCCGCCGCACTCGTCAGTCAGACACTGCGCGGAATTCGCGACGGAACCCCGACCGCGGCGCTTCCTCTTCCGCCGCGCGACGTCATCCATGCGATCGCCGTGCTTCCTCTGCGTAACCTCTCACAGAATCCGGCCGAGGATTATTTCTCCGATGGGATGACCGAGTCGATCATCTCCGACCTCGCCCGGATCAAGGCATTACGCGTGATCTCCCGCACATCGGCGATGGCCTACAAAGGTTCACCGAAATCGCTGCCTGAGATCGCGCGCGAGCTGAACGTGGATGCGGTGGTCGAAGGATCGGCGCTTCTCGTCGGTAAGCGTGTCAGAGTGTCGGTGCAGCTCGTCTCGGCCCGCACAGACAACACCTTATGGGCCGAGCGATACGATCGCGATCTCGAGGACGTGCTTGGTCTCCAGGGAGAGCTCGCGGAGACTGTCGCCCGCGAAATTTCGATCCAGCTTTCACCCACTGAAGCGAACCGGCTCGCCAACCGCGGCGCGGTGAATCCCGACGCCCAGCTGGAGCTGATGAGGGCGCGCCACGCGTTGTTCGGCGGCTCGCCGGAAGCAGTCGAAGTGGGACGACGCCATGCAAGTCGCGCAATCAAGATCGATCCGACGTTCGCCGCGGCCTGGGCCGCGCTCGCCGAGTCAGACATTTTTCGCGCGATCCGCGGAATGTCGTCGCCTGCCGAGGCCGGGGACGAAGCGTATGCGGCGGCGAAAAAAGCGCTCGAGCTGGATCCGCTGCTTCCCGAAGCACACGTTTCGATGGGTCTCGTGCTGTCGCACAGCGGCCGACTCGCCGACGGACTGCGCTCGCTGGAGAAGGCGATTGCCCTGAATCCCGGACTCGCCGAAGCGCACAACCTCCTCGGCCGGGCTCTCTATTCGTACGAGCGCAATGCTGAAGCCCTCGTGTCGACCGATAAATCGGTGAGCCTGGACCCGATGTCGATGATGATGTACGTCGGGGCCGGCGACGCCTATTACTTCACCCGCCATTACGAGAAGTCAGTGCTCCACTACCGAATGGCGATCGAGCTCGACTCCCGATTCGACGGCGCGCACACTGGTCTCGCCCGTTCCCTCGAGGCGCTCGGGCGCTTCGATGAAGCACGGGACGCGTACGAGAGGGGGCGTCATCTGTCGAGCGGTGTGGCAGGACCTTCACTTGGGCTCGCACATTTGCAAGCGGCGAGAGGGAATGAGGTCGAGGCGCGTCGGATGCTGAGTGAGCTGATAGAAGCACGATCGACGCGCGTGGTATCGGCGTGGGGGATCGCAGTTCTTCACGCCAGTCTTGGCGACGTGGAAGAGGCTTATCGGTGGTTGGAGACTGCCGTCGAGGAGAAAGCGCCGGGCCTGTTGATGCTGCGGTGTCATCCGCGTCTCGATTCGATCAGGAACGATAAGCGGTATTGGCCGCTCGTCCGGCGCGTTGGACTGGAGACTCCGGCAGTGTCGGGGCAGCACTGACTTCTGTGGCAAGTCGACTGAAATTTGGGATTGTCCGCGCGATCCGCGCAGATCGGCACGGCAAAGGGCAGAGCGCGGAATCGTTGTCGTTTATGAGGATGCGTCGCTGGTGAAAGGATGCTCGGTGGTGGCGAGGTGGGAATGCGTAGTTCCAGCAAACTGAAATCCACGGGCGGTTTTGTCTTTTGGATATTCGTCGCGTTTGCAGCCTGGCGCGCACTTCACGTGGGCGATCTCGGGGTCGTAGACAGCTGGATCGCCGCGCGACATGCGGCCCGGCCGTTCGATTCGCTCGCCTGGAAATCAGCAGCTCACGATGTGCGAGGAGAAATGTTGACGGATCTCGTACGACGCCATCGCTTCGCGGGCGGAAGAGCGAAAGCAGTCACCGATCTATTGGGGCCGTCCGAATGTTACGCGTACTACGACGACATGCCCTGCTACTACGTTCAATTCGAACAAACGAAGTACCGGCTCGTGTTCTCAGTGAATCACTCCGAGCGCCCCGGAACAATCATTTTCGTCGACCTCGACAATTAGGGTCGCAAGCTGCGTGGCCTCTGGTTGCCATGCTCTGAGTCTCATAGTTTCTGATATGACCGAGCCCCTAGTCATCGCAAGATCCGGGAACACCGATCTCGCGCTCCTTCCCGCCATGGCCAATCGCCACGGCTGCATCACCGGCGCCACCGGAACTGGAAAGACTGTCACGCTCCAGGTGATGGCCGAGCAGTTCTCACGGATCGGCGTGCCCGTCTTCCTTGCCGATGTCAAAGGCGATCTCTCCGGGATCACGAAATCCGGGCAGAAGAGCGCGAAGCTCGAAGACCGTCTCAAAAAGCTCGGGCTGCCTGAGCCGAAATGGGAAGCATGTCCTGCGACGCTGTGGGACGTTTTCGGAGAGCAGGGCCATCCAGTGCGGGCCACGATCTCCGACATGGGTCCGCTACTTCTGTCGCGCCTGCTCAGCCTCAACGACACCCAGGAAGGCGTCCTGGCGATGGTGTTCAAGATCGCCGACGACAATGGACTCCTGCTGCTCAATCTCCAGGACCTGCGCGCGATGCTGCAGTTCGTCGGCGACAATGCCGCGCAGTTCAAGACGCAGTACGGCAACGTCTCGGCGGCGAGTATCGGGACAATTCAGCGCGGGCTGCTGCAGATCGAACAGCAAGGCGGCGAGCACTTCTTCGGCGAACCGATGCTCAACATCGATGATCTCATGCAGACCGTCGATGGGCGCGGAGTCGTTAACATCCTTGCGGCCGACAAGCTGATAAACAATCCGCGGCTATACGCCTGCTTCCTCTTATGGCTGTTGTCGGAGTTGTTCGAGCAGCTGCCGGAAGTGGGCGATCCCGAAAAGCCGAAGCTCGTTTTTTTCTTCGACGAAGCGCATCTCCTCTTCACCGACGCACCGCCGGCCTTGCTGGAGAAGGTCGAACAGGTCGTGCGATTGATCCGGTCGAAGGGCGTCGGCGTTTACTTCGTCACCCAGAATCCGATCGATATCCCGGACAAGGTTCTCAGCCAGCTCGGCAATCGCGTTCAGCACGCGCTGCGTGCGTTCACCCCGCGCGACCAGAAGGCGGTGCAGGCTATCGCTGACGTGATGCGTCCGAACCCCAAGCTCGACATCGAGAAGACCATTCTCGAGCTCGGCGTCGGCGAAGCGCTGGTATCGCTACTCGATGAGAAGGGCGCGCCGGCTGTCACCCAGCGCGCGTGGATACTCGCGCCCGGATCACAGATCGGTCCGATCACGCCTGAAGAGCGACGCACTCTGATTGCGAATTCAGTCGTGGCGGGCGTGTATGAGAAGGAAGTCGATCGCGAATCGGCGATGGAGATGTTGAAAGCACGAGCAGAAACCGCCGCGGCGAACGCGGGTGCGGGACGCGTTTCACCAGCCGGCGCGGGCTCGGCCAATACCGCCGGGGCATCGTCGAGCGGTGGAATGGGCGGTGCGGTCGGTGGAATGATCTTCGGAACCACCGGACCTCGCGGCGGTCACCATGACGGACTCATCGACCTCATGGCCAAGAGTGCGGCGCGCAGCGCGGGAAGCACGATCTCGCGATCGGTGCTGCGCGGCGTGCTGGGGTCGATTATGGGCGGGCGCCGCTAGGAAGCAGTCTCCGCCCTGGCAGCCTGGGCCTTGGCGATGCGAGCGGCGATGCGCGTATCGGCCATTTTCTCCGGCCACCCCACGAACGCCGGCGTCGGACCTCGCCACTCCAATTCGTCGACATTAGAAAAAAGAGGCGCCTCGGTTCTCAACGTCGCCAGATCCTTGAACAGCAGTGCGCGCTCACGTCCGTCGCCGAGTACTCCCGGCGGAAACGACTCGATCGGCCCGTGTTTGTTGAGCAGAGCCGCGGCGGTGGATTTACCGATGCCGACAATTCCCGGATAGCCATCCGCCGCATCGCCCACGAGCGCCAGCAGATCGGGAATCAGCGCCGGAACCACACCAAATTTCTCGCGGACGCCATCCGCGTTTCGAATCTGCATTCCTTTGCGGATGATCTGGACGACGCGGTCGTCGCGGACGCACTGCGCGAGATCCTTGTCGTTGGCCCAGATACAAACTTTCTCTACTCGCGGATCTTCTGACGCGAGTCTCGCCGCCGACGCGAGTCCGTCGTCCGCCTCGAGCTCGATCATCGGCCAGACGGCGACACCCATCGCGCTCAGCGCATCCTCGAGCGGGCCGAACTGCGCATAGAGATTCGGCTCGATTCCTTCGCCGGTCTTATAGTCCGGCCACAGATCGTTGCGGAACGACTCGATGACATGATCGGTGGCGACGCCGATGTGAGTAGCGCCGGTCTCCACCATCTCCAGCACAGAATGGAGAATGCCGGCGACGGCGCCAAAAGGTTTGTCGTTCCCCTTGTTGAACCGGCGCTGTCCGTAGAAGTGGCGGAACAGCTCGTAAGTTCCGTCGATCAGGTGAACGATCATGTTGGTCGGCGAAGAATAGTGAGGAATCCGTTCTCGTAGTAAGATTTCCCCATGAATCTTGCTGTCAATCCGCCCGTTCTGCCGATGCTGGCCAAACGCGTTAGCGCGCTTCCCCCCGGTGAAGGCTGGATCTTCGAGCCAAAATGGGACGGCTTTCGCACGCTCATCTTCCGCGACGGAGACGAAGTCTACATCCAGAGCCGCGACGAGAAGCCCCTCAATCGATATTTCCCCGAGCTCATCGCGCCGATCAAGGCACAACTTCCAAAACGGTGTGTGCTCGACGGTGAGATCGTCATCGCGCGAGAGGAAGGTCTGAGCTTCGACCTGCTCCAGATGCGACTTCACCCCGCCGAGTCGCGGGTAAAGAAGCTGGCGGGTGAGACGCCGGCATCGATAGTCTTCTTCGACATCCTCTGCGAAGGAAGCCGGAGCCTTTGCGACAAGCCGTTCGCGGAGCGGCGCGCGAAACTCGAGGAAGTGCTGGCCGGCGCCGAGCCGCCGCTGCATCTGACGCCTGCGACGCGCGACCGAGAAAAAGCGGGCGACTGGTTCCAACGGTTCGAGGGCGCTGGCCTCGATGGCGTCGTCGCCAAAGCCGAGGACGGGACCTACGAGCCGAATAAGCGGACAATGCTCAAGGTGAAGCACGAGCGGGAATGCGATTGCGTCGTCGCCGGATTTCGCTGGCACAAGACCGGTGCGAAAACCAAGGTCGGCTCGCTGCTACTCGGGCTTTACAACGACAATGGAAACCTCGAGCACGTCGGCGTCTGTGCCAGCTTCACCGATGTCAAACGCAAAGAGCTGGTGAAGTTTCTCGAGCCATATAGGAAGAAAGCGCTCGACAAGCATCCGTGGCGCGCGTGGGCGGAGGAGGAAGCGGCAGCCGGCGAGCCGCATCGCATGCCCGGTGGCCAGAGTCGCTGGAGTGCGGGAAAAGATTTATCGTGGGAGCCGTTGCGTCCGGAGCTGGTCGTCGAGGTGGCGTACGATCACATGCAAGGAGATCGTTTTCGGCACACGGCGCAGTTTCGTCGCTGGCGCGAGGACAAGAAGCCGCGAGACTGCACCTACGAGCAACTCGAGGTCGTTGCGCCGCAGGAGCTAGCGGCTATTTTCGCCAAGGAAGTCAAAGGAGGGAGCAAATCATGAAGTCACTGCAAATCGCATTACTCTCGGCGTCCGCATTGTCTGGCCTTACGGTCGGCTGCGCTCCGGCTGCAACTCCGCATGCATCACACGATCAATCGACCGTGACGAGCGAGGATCTTCAGGATCCACACGAGTCGATCGAAAGTGTCATACAGAAGAAAGTCACGGGGGTCACGGTCAGACGCACTGATGATGGCGGCATCGCACTTCAGATACGTGGCGCAACGGGATACGGAGCGCAGTCCGCTCCGCCGCTCTATATCCTGAACGGACTTCCGTTTCGGCCGGGCCCCGATGGCGCACTCACGGGCGTCAATCCGTCGGATATCGACACCATCAAGGTCCTAAAAGGCGCAGAGGCCGGGATCTACGGAATCGACGGCGCCAACGGAGTGATCGTCATCACGACCAAACAGGCCGGTAAACGCTGAAGCTCGAGGGAGGAGGCGGGAGGCGGCGTGAGACGGACTGTCTTGCTGTATGGCCTGATCGGCGCGGCGATGATCGTGGCGTTGAAGGTGAGCGAATACCGATTCCTCGTCGTCGAGCACTCACTTGAGATCTACGGTCTCCTCGTTGCCTTTCTCTTCGCCGCGCTCGGAATCTGGCTCGGCCTAAGGCTCACACGCCCGGCCGAGCGCCTTATCATCAGCGAAATCCCGGTTCCAGTCCCGACCAACGGCGAATTCGTCGTCAACTCGGCGAGCGTCCAAAAACTCGGGCTGACCCCCCGCGAGCTCGAGATCCTGTCTTTGATCGCGGAGGGACTGAGCACCCGCGAAATCGCCGAGCGCATTTACGTCAGCGAGAATACGGTGAAAACCCATTCGGCCAATCTCTTCTCCAAACTGAATGCCCGGCGCCGAACCCAGGCGGTTCAGATCGCCAAGGAGGCCGGAGTCATCCCCTGAAAGAATGATTTTTTGCCAGAAATCGACAAATCACCCGTTCGGGTGATGGTCCGATCGGTTGTGAAGCACTAGTCTGGGCCCGTTCACCCGCAGGCCAACTACGAGGAAGGAGTTCACGATGAGAAAGACAGTGCTGACGTTCGGATTGATCTCGGGGGTGATCATCTCCCTGTTTATGATCGGCACGATCCCGTTTCACGATCAGATAGGCTTTGATCGCGGCCTGGTGGTCGGCTACGCGGGAATGTTTGCGGCCTTTCTTCTCGTTTATTTCGGTGTGCGATCGTACCGCGACAACGTCGCGGGCGGCTCCGTGAAGTTCGGTCGCGCTTTCGCCGTCGGCGCGCTGATCGCGATCATCTCCAGCGTCATGTACTCTGCGACCTGGCAAGTCATCTGGTTCGGTGGATTCATGCCCGATTTCGCCGCGAAGTATCAGGCGCACGTCATCGAGTCGGCTCGCGCTGACGGAGCGACCCAGCAGGAGTTGGACAAGACAGCGGCGCAGCAGAAGAAGATGTGGGAGATGTATCAGAACCCACTCTTTAATTTCGGCCTCACGCTGATCGAACCGCTCCCGGTTGGCTTGCTGATCGCCCTCATTTCCGCCGCTATCGTCAGTCGACGGCGGCGCACCGAAGGCGTGATGGCAGGGGTTGGGTGACGCTATTTCAAATAGCTCTTCGCGATCATCATGTGGACGCCGACGTTCCCGTCCACCAGCTCAGTGATCCGAAGATCCGCCGCCATCGATGCTGCCTGATACGCCTGGGTCTCGCTCAAACCTTTCTTCTCCTGTAGCAGCTTCACCATCTCCCGAATCGCAGTCTTTGTAGCGACGACGAGAGAGGTGTCGGTTCCCATCGTGATCCAGTGTGTCGGCGTCTCGCCGCGGGGCCAATCGAGCTTCATGTCCTTGCGCACCACCAGTTGCAGACGCCCGCGCAGATTCGTCTCGATCGCCGTTTGATCGACTTCGCCATCGCCCTGCGCGGCATGTCCGTCGCCGACCTCGAGCAGTGCGCCTTTGGTGAAGACCGGTATGTAGAGCGTCGTTCCCGCGACGAGCTCCTTGTTGTCCAGATTGCCTGCATGCCGCGACGGCGGATTGCTGCTCACTCTGCCCAGCGAAGGAGCCGGAGCTACCCCCATCGATCCGAAGAACGGCCGGAGTGGAACCACGACGCCGGGCATCACTTCCGCGGTCATGTGCTGTCGATCCAGATGCACGAGAGTGCTCACCCGCGCGTCCGGCGGGCCGCACAGCTCCGGAACGAATCCTCGGCAACCATTGTAGGCATACTCGCTCGCCAGGGACACCGAGAGAATCCGGACTTCGAGCACGTCGCCCGAGTCAGCGCCCTCGACATAGATCGGACCCGTGAGGATGTGACCGCCCGGACCGCGCAGCGAACCCGTGTCCTGAGCGACGATGTCACGTAATGCTTGCGGAACGTCTGCGGGCTTCACGCCGAGTCGCTCGAGTCCCGTCGGAGTATTGGTGAGCATCGTCTCGACCTCGACGATGTCGCCTGACTTCACGCGCAGCGCGGGCTTTGCTTCCGACCAGTAGTAACCGTACGCCACAGTGGTCGGCGTCGCTGAAAGTTTATGGACGGTTTGCGACTGGGCCGAAGCCGTAACGATGACGGCGAGAATAAAAGTTGTTCGCATGTAAGGCGTCCGGATGGGTTTGTGAGCTCAGATAATGTCCAGCGACCTCGACACGGCGTCAAACCCGTAGCAACGTACTCAGCGATGGCTTTCGGACGTTCGATCATCCTGGCGGCGGCGCTAAGCCCCAGACTGAACGATTTCGCTCTGCGCAGCGACTTCGTCAAACGCGCCACGCGCACCTTCATGCCGGGCGAGCACGCCGAAGACGCGCTTGAGGCCGGAACCGTCATCGCCGCCACCGGTCGCGGACTCATTTTCACCAGGCTTGGCGAAGCGATCGTCAGCGCCGCCGAGGCCGTGGCTGTCCGCGACCACTACCTTCGTTTCTTCGACGACATTCAGTCGAGGAGACTCCCCGGCCAGATCAGCGTGAAGCCGACACAGTTGGGACTCGATCTTTCGATCGCCGAATGCGAGCGCCATCTGCATTCGCTCGCAGCCAGGGCCGAGCAAACAGGATCTGCGTTGTGGCTGGACATGGAAGATTCGAGGTACGTCGATCGGACGCTCGATCTTTACGTGAGCTTATTGAGGCGGCATCCCTCGACCGGCGTCGCCCTGCAGGCGTATCTCCTCCGTACTCCCAACGACCTCGCACGGCTGCTGCCGCTCAAGCCCGTGATTCGACTGGTGAAAGGCGCGTACGATGAGCCAGCGAGCCTCGCCTTCCCGAAAAAGAGCGACACCGATCGCGCATATTTCGCGCTGGCGTCGCGGATGCTGGATGCGGCGCAGGCCGGTCAGTGCCTGCCCGTCTTCGGCACACACGATGTCGCGCTCATCGCGCGAATTGCCGCGCGTGCCGCCGAGCTCGGTGTCGCAAAGGCTGGTTACCAGATCCACATGCTCTACGGAATTCGAGACTCGGCGCAGCGCCGGCTGGTCAGTGAAGGGCATTCCGTCAAAACCTTGATCAGTTATGGAGCTGCGTGGTACCGGTGGTACATGCGCCGTCTCGCCGAGCGTCCGGCTAACGTTTTGTTCGTCGTGAAGTCATTGTTCGGGTAGGTTAGGGCGGGAAACCTTGGTCGATTCGACTCGTAAGGATGTAATCCCGTTAGGAGTTCGTGATGGCTCGAAGCTCCAGGTTCTGGCGCATTGGCGCAGCAGTTTATTTTTTCATCAATGCGGGTGGTGCAATTTTCGCGGCCGCCCAGGGCGAAACGATGCACGCCTTCGCCCACATCGCCCTGCTGGTCGTCGGCGTCGGCGTTTACGGACTTTTGCGATTGAAGTCCGACCCTGTGGAACAGGAAACGGTGGCTGCTGAACAAGCCAATCAACGGATCAGCCACCTGGAGCAATCGTTGAATTCGATCGCCCTCAACGTGGAACGCATCGGCGAGGCGCAGCGCTTCGAGAAAAAGATTCTGGAGGAGCGAAGCGAGATGCCCCCGACAAAGGAGAAATAGCTATGAAGTTTTTTATCGTGACCGGCCTGATGCTGGCGACCGCTCAGGTCGCCGCAGCTCAATTCCCTGACGACGTCCAGCCGGGTACTCGCGTCCGAGTGTGGGTTCCGGAGCCGGCCCGACAGGATCAGTCTCCGGATCACCGGCAGTTGCTGCGCGGTACGGTGGAATCTGTCGACGGCGGGATTCTCAGGCTGGCCGTCCCCGGAACGGCCGGCGAGCTCTCGATCCCGCGAGCTTCAGTCAGGCGACTCGATGTCAGTCGCGGCGTGTCCGGCGGTGCGAGCATGGTTCAGCGCGCCGCGGGTGGGGCAATCGGCGGCGCGATTCTTTTCGGCTTGCTCAACGATCCGAACCGGTCGGGCGGTCCGCACTATCACACCGATTGGCGCGCGGCAGGCGTCGGCGCAGCCTGGGGCGCAGCTATTGGTGGCACACTCGGTTTGATCTTCCCGTTCGAACAGTGGCGACGGGTAATCCACTGAGGTGTAAGCACGCGAGATAATTACGAGTTAGGCTTCCCAATCCTGCGTCTTAGATTGTCGATGCTTTCGCTTGAACCTGTGGATTAGAAGCAACACCCGACATTCAGTATGCGAACTTCTGTCATCTTTCTCATTGCTTACGTCTTTCCCGGTCCTTCCATCGCACAGGAGGTCCGACTTAGTCTTGAGGTGAAGCCCCCGCCCGTTACCCTTTCGGAGCTTAAGGCTCTGCCGGGACCAACACCCGATCATCCGTGTCCTTTTGCCCCAGTTGATCCTGACTCCAGCAAACCGACGCCGATTACCCTCGCTGATACAACCCTTCTATTTCTTCCTCAAGGCTGGCAGCTGCTTCCACAGCCTGAATCGGATCCTGAGTCTGATGAGACGCGAGTAAGGACTCCGGATGGCAGCCGAATCCATATTGCGCTTGAGCGCAACGGCGCCAAGGGCCGCAGTTTCCTGAGTTATGGCCCGGGCAAAGCGCTGCCTCGTGGTGAATCGTGCACCCTCGATAGCGGAGACCTGGGAGCCATATGGACATTCTATGGGCCCGACCCCGCCGCGCTGGACGGACTGCTACCTTTCGTTGCATTCGCTGACCTCATGGCGCCGGGTCCGAGGTGGTATCGCGTCACCATTTCCAGCAAGACCACGCAAGAACGCGAGTTAGTAGCCCGCCGAATTACGAATCTGCTGCTTCATCGAAGCGTCCTACCAGGAGGAATACCGCTCTGATACGGCTCGAGAGTTATCGGTGAGCAGGCATGTCGCTCGCTGCCGTACTAAGGCGTCAGGCCGCCGACATAGTGTCTCTCGCGGAGGATGACGTGGCACTTTCGCGCGACTACACCGTTTCTCAACAGCGGGAGCTGGACGTAGCGTTCGGGGTCGGCGTGACGGCGCCATTCGCGGCAGTCGGTGCCGTCGAGCCCACACCGCTTCCGGTCGGCGATGTCGCCACAACGATCCACTGGGGAAACTACGCCCAGCTTGGTGCCGCGCATAACGCCGTCATCGCGTGGTGTGAGGCGCACGGCCGTCGGCGTGCCGGTCCCAGCTGGGAGATCTACGGGCACTGGACGGAGGACGAGACGCGCCTGCGGACCGACGTGTTCTATCTCCTCGAACCCGCCGCTTCCGCATCACACTGAGCGTCGGGGAGCCTTCACACTCTCACCACTAAATGTGACCCATGTCTTCCATCATCCCTTCCCAGACAACAGACATTCCGTCCAACATGACAACGACCGGCTTCGAGGTAGCCGGATTCCGAATCGTTGATAATCTTGGCGTGGTACGCGGTGTCGTCGTTCGATCACGATCAGTTTTCGGAACGGTGGGTGCCGGCCTGCAGACGCTTCTCGGCGGTAATATCTCGCTCTTTACGGAGCTCGCCGAGCGAACGCGAAGGCAGGCTTTCGATACAATGCTGGTCCAGGCGCACAGGGCGGGCGCCGACGCAGTGATCGGCATTCGCTATGACGCGAACGAGATAATGAAAGGCGTGACCGAAGTATTGTGTTACGGGACGGCTGTTCGGGTCGAGGCGCTGTAAAACTCCTGAGATGACGCGCTAGCCGGGACGCTTCGCCCGAGCCTCGCGCCAGGCGCGGGTCGGATCATCATCGGGGTCGGGCGTCTCCTGCTCGGGTCTGATCTCTTCTGGAACGTGGCGCAGGTTGATGCGAATCCGCGTCCAGGTCGATGATCGCCCGCGCATCGAATCGACCAGAACATCGTCGACAGCCAGATGCTTTGCCGCGTCGGGATGGCGCGCCTTCCACCGCTCGAGTCCGGCGAGTGCCACCTCTTTGTCGGTCGAGTTGGCGACGACTATCAATGGCATTTTCGTCCGAGGCTTCGCCGCAGTTTTCTTCCGCGCCGTTTTCGCGCCGGCTTTCGCCGCGGTTTTCGCCACTCCTTTCGCGCGCGAAGGAGCGACGCGTGGCGCCTCACCTTCCATCTTCTTGAAATGCGGCGGCCATGGCGCGTCGCCCAATCCCGCGGCTTCGTCGCGCGCGGCGAGCTCCAGCAGCTGCTCGAGTGAACCAGGCGTATCGTCCATCGACTCGTTGGGATCACCGATCTCAGCCAGTCTCGATGGAATCGTCAGCACGGTGAAATCGGCGGGATCGCAATCGGCAATCTCCTCCCAGCGCAAAGGCGCCGAGACCCGCGCATCGGGAAGCGGGCGTATCGAGTAGGCGGAGCAGGTCGTGCGATCCTTGGCGTTCTGGTTGTAGTCGAGAAAGACGCCGTGACGCTCCTCCTTCCACCACTTCGACGTAGCCAGCTTCGGGGCCCGCCGCTCGATCTCTCGCGAGAACGCCAGCGCCGCGCGTCTCACTTCGGTGAAGCTCCACCGCTGCTGGATCCGCGCGTTGACGTGCATCCCGCGCGACCCGCTCGTCTTCGGCCAGCCGCGCAATCCCATTTCCTCGAGTAGCGTTTTCGCCTCCATCGCCACCCGCCGCACATCATCCCACTCCACACCTGGCCCGGGATCGAGATCGATCCTCAGCTCGTCGGGGTGATCGAGATCGTTGGTGCGCACCGCGTGCGGATGCAGCTCGATGCAGCCGAGGTTGATGATCCACGCCAAACCAGCAGCGTCGTCGACAACGACTTCTTCCGCGGTGCGGCCCGATGGGAACGAGAGCGTCACTGTTCTCACCCAATCAGGCCGGTTCTCCGGCGCGCGCTTCTGATAGAACGGCGGCTTCTCGGCGCCATCCACAAAACGCTTCAGCATGTTCGGCCGGTCGCGCGTGCCACGAACCGCTCCATCCGCCACGGCCAGGTAATACCGCACGACGTCGAGCTTGGAGAGCTTCACGTCGCGCGAGAAGTACGGCTTGTCCGGATTGGTAACGCGGACTTCGCGTCCGTCGATTGAGAGTAATTCTCCTTTCTCTTTCTTCGGCATAGAGAAGGCTGCTTCCGAACCTGGCGGCCGTCTAGACCTTGGAATCGCCGATCACGACGGGCGGCTTTCCCGTGGAAGGCTCACCGCCGTCGGGCGCCGGAACCTTGGTCGAGTCGCGACCTTCATCCGCGCGCTTCTCTTCCCCGATCTCAGGCAACGCTTCGCTTTTGATCCAGCCGTTTTCGGCGGCGTGCTTTGCGGCAGCCAATGAATTCTCCGCCAGCACGAGCACTGAACCGGCGGCCAGGACTTCCTCCGCGAGCTTCTTCACCGACGCCGACCTTGCGATGCTGGCGGATACGTCACGAATGTAAATCGCTCTCACCCGGTTCGGAAATTCGCCGACGATTTGCCGGTAGATCTCAGGATCGTGCTGGCTGCTGTCCCCAATCAGGATGAATGGCATTCCGGGATGCAGCTGCATGATGTTCCGGATCGCGGTCGTCTTGTGCTCGAGGTGGCGCGATGCGGCCAGCATTCTCCACCCCAGATCCCAGTCGCGAAGCAATAGCGGCCCCCGCGGAATTTTCTGAATGTCCGTGAACTCGGCGATGACGTCGAAGATGTTCCACGGACTGCTGGAGACGTAGTAGATCGGATTCTTCTCGTCGCCCCCGGCGCCATCCCTGAGAGCGCGATAAAACGCAGCGACTCCCGGAAACGGCAGTCTCGTCCGCGCGTTGCCGAGCATCACCGTTCGCGCCGCCTGAAGAAAGTTGGACACGCGCGATTGAATCACTGTGTCGTCTATATCGCTTATCACTCCAAAGCGCGCACTCGCCGGCGGGACGAGTATCTCACCGTTCACCGTTGGAGTTTTCACCTCCGGATGTACGGGCTCGACGAGAGACACCTTATACTCGTTCCATTCACCGTCACCGGAGACGGGTTCAACGAGATCGATCCAGCCGCTGAAGAACCCCTCGTCGTCGGCGGTCATCGCGATGCAGGTCTCCTCGTACTCGACAGTCACCCGCGCAAAGGGAAGCGGATCGGCCTCGGCGCGGCGATAGGTGTTGAGGAGATTCCTGAACGACGAGTCGGAGTCTGTGCTCGCACTGACCTTGCGGACTTCCAGCACGCGGCCGTGCACATAAGCGCGTTGAGCATTGCCGTACCCGTAGTACGCCAGCAGCTCATAAGGATCGGTGTCCAAGGCGGAGCCGATCGAGCGTCCCACCCTCCGGAGCTCTCTCCCCGCTTTCCCAAGCAACGATCCCGCACGCGCCGTCCAGTGTGCCATGCCTGTTCCTCCAATTACCGGGAACCGTTGCGAAGCGCGGGCCACATCGAAGGCGTGGCTACCACTGCGACGCGAACGTAAAATAGGGTGATGAAACCCGGCACCCGCCTGGCGGGCAGGACGGAGACTTCTCGCCCTGAACCAGCGCCTCCGATATCGTCGGCTGCGCAGACGGCGTTCAGCTCCGAGAGCGGTCGCACGTATCGGCTCGACAAGCTTGTCGGAAAAGGCGGGTTTGGTGAAGTCTACCTCGCGACGCCGACACCACAGGATGGATTGCCGGCGCAGGTCTGCATCAAGGTCACGGAGCGCATCTCGGGTTGGCTCCGTGAAGCCTACTTCGCCGAGCTACTGTTCCGTGAGCCGCGCGCGTTACGCGTGTTCGACAGATTCGCCGAGCAGTCGGGGATGCGGATGCGATACTGCATCGCGCTGGAGTATGCGGCGGATGGAGACCTCAGCGTCTGGCTGCAACGCAAAGGAGGGCAGTCGGAGCGTTTCGTGCGCCGCGAGATCGCGGGAATACTCGAGGCGCTCGATGCGCTTCACCGTGGCCAGGCGATGCACCGCGATCTCACTCCGTTCAACGTCTTCGTCTGCGATGACGAGCAGCTCAAGCTCGGCGACTTCGGGATCGCCACTCACCAGCGGAATGAGCGGGGAGTCACCGCCGACGCGTTCAACCCGTTCAGCGCGCCGAACGAGATCGCCTGGGGAAAGGTCCGCCGCTGGCAACAGCGCGACGACATTTACCAGATCGGATTGATCGCGGCGATGCTGCTGCACGGCGACAGCACGCGGTCGATGAGCAGCCGCGATGTACGTCGTCTTCCATGCAGCGACCATCTGAAGGAAGTCATTTACCGTTGCCTCGGCGCACGTGGCAAACGGTATGAAGCCGCTGGTGATCTGATCGCCGCTCTCCGGCAAAGGCCGCCGAAGCAGCAGCTCGGCAGAATCGGAAGTCTGGCTGGAAAGCGCCTCTCGTTCACCGGCTTCCTGAGCCGGCCGCGGAAGGAAGCGATCGCCGCCGCCAAGAAAGCGGGCGCAATCGTGCAGTCGAAACCGGGAGCGTCGTCAGATGTTCTGGTGCGTGGCCGGCCGAATGCACTCCAAATCGCCGGCGAAGATGGAGGCACGAAGCTGTTGGAGATCAAACGACTCGCCAACAAGGGACACGCCGTCAAAGTCATCGGCGAGAAGCAATTCTGGAAACTGGTGGAACCGACAGCACGACCGCGCAAAGGCGGGCGACGGGTCAAAGGCACTCGTCGCGCCTAACCCATTGGGTGTAGAATTGAGGCCATGAAACCAAAAGAGCTGACCCTCCGCGGGCTGATTCTCGGCGCCCTTATCACGACGGTTTTCACGGCAGCGAATGTCTACCTCGGTCTCAAGGTGGGTCTCACTTTCGCCTCATCGATTCCCGCCGCGGTGATATCGATGGCGATCCTGAGCGCGGTGAAGGACTCGACGATCCTCGAGAACAACATCGTGCAGACCGTCGCGTCGGCGGCGGGCACGCTCTCGGCGATCATCTTCGTCCTGCCCGGACTCGTCATCATCGGCTGGTGGACAGGGTTCCCGTTCTGGGAATCCTTCTTTATCTGTCTGAGCGGCGGTGTGCTCGGTGTGGTCTTCACCATTCCTTTGCGACGCGCGCTGGTCACGACGTCCGATCTGCCCTACCCCGAAGGCGTCGCGGCGGCGGAAGTGCTGAAGGTCGGATCAGGCACTCGCGGCGAGACGAAGGACGACACCGGTGAAGCGCGCGAAGGGCTCGTCGCCGTCATACTCGGCTCCGTCGCGTCGGCGGGACTGGCAATCATCTCGGCGACACGAATTGCCGCCGCCGAGCTCAACGGTTTCACGCGGTTAGGCGCCGGCTCGACGGGTTGGAACCTCGGATGGTCGCTCGCGCTATTGGGCGCGGGACACCTCGTCGGACTCTCGGTTGGAATGGCGATGCTCGTCGGTCAGATAATCTCCTGGGTGATAGCCGTCCCGATCCTGACGGCGATGCAACCCGCCACGGTTGATCAGACTCTCGCCGCGCACACCATTGCGATCTGGCGGACGCAGGTGCGATTCATCGGCGCCGGCGTGATCGCGGTAGCCGCTATTTACTCGCTTGGTCGACTTGCCCGTCCGGTGTTTGGCGGCCTCGTCACGACACTTCGCGCATCTCGGGTGGAAGCGACCGCAGACGATCTCGATCGGGATATTCCCCCGACGTGGATTTACATCCTGACCGCGGGATGTTTGATCATCGCGGCGTGGCTCGCCTACAGCTTCGCCAAATCGACAGTGCTGGCGCCTGACGCGATGAAGCTGACTCTCATTTCCGTTCCGTTCGTGCTGATAGTCGGCTTCATCATCGCTGGCGTGTGCGGCTACATGGCTGGCCTGATCGGCGCATCGAACAGCCCAATCTCGGGTGTCGGTATTCTGTCGATCGTCGTTGCCGCATCTGTGTTCGCGCTCGCCGTCACACCGACGGAAGAAACCAGCAAGGCGCTTGTTGCGATTGCCCTGTTCGTGACCGCGATCGTGTTTGCCTGCGCGACGATTTCGAATGACAACCTTCAGGATCTGAAGACTGGCCAGCTGGTCGGCGCATCTCCGATGCGGCAGCAGATCGCGCTCATCGTGGGTGTCGCTGCCGGCGCGTCTGTCATTCCATCGGTGCTTAACCTGCTCGCACGCGCGTACGGATTTGCTGGCGCACCGAACGTCAACGTCATCGCCGCAAATCCGCTGCCTGCTCCGCAGGCGACGCTGATATCCGCGCTGGCTCAAGGCGTCATCGGCGGCAAGCTCGAATGGAAGATGCTCGGCATCGGCGCATTGATCGGTGTTGGAATCGTCGTTCTCGATGAGGTGCTTCGTATCCTGAAGAAGCTGCGCATTCCACCGCTGGCGGTGGGCATCGGCATTTACCTCCCGATGTCAGCGACCTTCGCGGTGATCGTCGGCGCGGTGCTTTCGCACTGGTACGATGGACGCGTGCGCGGAGCGGCGAATCCCGAGCGCGCACAGCGACTGGGAACTCTGGTGGCGTCAGGATTGATCGTAGGCGAGAGCATCTGGGGAGTGATCAACGCCGGGCTCATCGTGGGCTTCTCCAAGGACGCGCCGCTCGGATTGGTGCCCGAAGATTTCGCTCTGGCGCCGTGGCTGGGAGTGATTGGCTTCGTCGGCGCGATCATCTGGCTCTACGGGTGGATGCTCCGGCGTGCGCGAGTGGCGACGTAGCGCCGTTGGGAGGAAACCGTATGCAGCCAGCAGCCGCGATTTCTGTGCTGGCCTTCGTGACAGTGGTGGCGTCTTGTGCGAAAGCGGATCCGTGCGGACAGCTGGCCACCCTCTCGTTCCCCAACACGACGATCAGCAACGCGCAGCTCGTTGCAGCCGGCGCCTTTCGAGTTCCCGGTGGTATGCGACGCGCGTCCGCCGAGATCTTCAGTGCGTTCGATCGCCTTCCGGCATTCTGTCGCGTGCAGGCTGTGATCGCACCTTCGAGTGATTCGCACATCGAAGTCGAGGTGTGGCTTCCAGTCAGTGGGTGGAACGGGAAATTCCTGGGCACCGGCAACGGCGGATACGCGGGATCGCTGAGCTATCCCCGATTGGGAGAAGCCGTGAACACCGGCTACGTCGGCGCGTCGACCGACACCGGCCACAAAGGTGATTCGCGCGACTCGCGTTGGGCCGCAGGTCACGAAGAAAAGCAAACCGACTTCGACCACCGCGCCATCCACGACATGACCGCGCTGGCCAAAGCGACGATCCAGGCGTTCTACGGAAAGCCGCCGGCGCACTCTTACTTCAGCTCGTGCTCGAACGGCGGCAGGCAGGGGTTGATGGAAGCCGAGCGCTATCCCGCCGATTACGATGGAATCATGGCGGGGGCGCCGGCCTACCATTACGGATTCAGAACGTTCGTCTCGGGTAGACTCGACGCGTTTCGCGATCGCGGCGGAAAGCTCGTTATCTATCACGGCGGAGCCGACGCTCCCCAAGGCAGCATCGATTATTACAGGCGGCTAGTGGCGCGAATGGGCCAGCAAACTGTGGACGGATTTCTCCAGCTCTATATCGTGCCGGGGATGGGACACTGCGGCAGCGGCGACGTACCAAATGACGTTGGCCAATGGCTGCGACCCGACGCCGATCCAGAGCACAGTATTCTTTCCGCCGTCGAACGCTGGGTTGAGAGCGGAGTCGCGCCGACGAGCATCGTCGCCACGCAGTACAAGCGCGAGGGTGATGTGGCCAGTGGCGTCGTGCGGACTCGTCGCATTTTCCCCGCGCGCGATTCCCGGTAGCCGAGCGTGATGACATTCGTGGTTTTTGCGGCGTTGGCGGCGATCGCGCTCTACCTGCGCAAAGTGATAAGCGGGAAAGATGAGCCGGCACATGCCGATCTCACCGAAGATCAGATCAAGCAGCGGTGGCGGAAGCTCGGTTTTTTCTGTGAGCTCGATGACAGCAAGCGCCTATGGGTGCTCACCGGATCCCGAGCCGGTTTGCTTTACTTCCCGGATCTGCTGCTCGGTTACGTCAACGATCCGCAAAACGCGGTGGATGGATCGAAGCAGCACTACGATCCTTACGGGTCTCTCGAGATAATGACCTGGCGCACCGCCGGTTTTGACGCCAACGCAATTCGTGGTTCGCTGGACGATCTCACACGCCTTGCCGAGTTGGTAGAAAGCAAGCTCGTCACCGCCGAGGCTGGCGAGTCGATCACGATCCGCGAGGAGTTCGCCGCGGAAAGTCCTTATGGGCTCTTTCTCGACGTTCGCCCTGACGGATTCGATCCGTCATCAGCAGATCGTGAGCGGCTCGGAGCAACGGCGAAGCCGGCTCCGAAACCGGCCGTCTGATCGTGAGCATAGTCAACTTGGCAGGCTCCTAAAGAGCGTTTCGAGCCTCAGCCGTAACGCCGTACAGATGAGTATTTGGGAACGGCTTTTGAACTATTGGAATCTCCCCCCTCAACGCGCCCAGCAGGAGACTTCCATGCGCCACAAATTCCTCGCCCGATCCCGTATAGCGCTATATAGCACGGCCTTAGCGCTCTTCGCGGCTTCAGCTTCCGCTCAGTCCCGGGTAGTTTTGCCCGCCGGAAGCGTCATCATCGTTCGCACTACGGGCCCGCTTCAGTCTGCTAACGCCAGGACCGGTGACAATTTCTACACGACCGTCCAGGAAAGCATCGGCGTGGATGAGTTCACCGTCATCCCGGCAGGCAGCAGAATCCGAGGCACCATCTCCCTCGCCACCCCGGCAACGCGCCAGCAGTCAGGCGTCATCGACATCGTGTTCGATCGTCTCATTCTCCCCAACGGCTCGAACATTCCCATCACGGGCAAGCTCACCAGCACAGATTCAGCCGAGCGTCGCCAGATCGAGAGCGATCCGAATGCTCACGTAGTACTGGTCGGTGAACGTGGCGGCATCGGAGCCGGAATCGCCGGCGCCGGTTCGAACAGTACCGCCAATGCGATTTTCAGCGCCCTCGGCGGTCTGCTGTCGGAAGGACGGGATGTGAGCGTTCCCGCCGGAACTACCCTCGCAGTCCAGCTCCAGAATGCAGTGACTTTGCGGAGTAACGGAGCGTTTTCCGGCTCCGAAGCTTCGGCGATGTACACGGCGACCGACCGCATCCAGGCCGCACAGCAGGCACTCTCGCAGCAGAATTACTATCGCGGATCGATCAACGGTCAGCTCGACGATGCGACGCGCCGCGCTCTCTTCCAGTACCAGGTCGATCACGGTCTGAGCGGCACCGGCAATCTCGACGGTCGCACCGCCCGCGCGCTCGGAATTAATCTCGGAGGAGCGGGCGTAAGCTCCCGCACTGGCCTCTCGACTGGAATGTCAGGTACGGTGCTCACGGGTTCACAGGCATCGGCCGTTCGCCGCGATGCCCAGAACCTCGTCTCACGTTTGCGCAGCGAGCTGGCCCCATCGGGACTCGGCAGACTCGACGCTTCGCGGACCTACTCGCAGGCTGACCTCGATCTCTGGTTTGCATCGTCGGCGTTCGCGGATAACGCGGCCATTTACGAGCAGATCGTGAGCAACGCTGGAAATCGTAATGCGGCGATCCTGGCTGGTCGCTCGCTTGCCGCCGCGGCGCAACGCGTAGATGCGGCGATGCAGAACGCGCGTCCATCGACCCAGTCGGTGAACGCATGGTCGTATCTCCGCCGCGAGATGTCGACCCTCAGTACTTCCTACTGACGTGATGTGGGGCGCGGGGCGGAACATCGCCCCGCGTCTCAGTCGCTCGTCATGATGAAGAGCGGCGCTCCGTCGAATTCGTAGATCGGGCGCAGGCGATCGACGTTGTAGTACTTCTTGACGTCGACGATTTTCTTTTCCGACGTCACGCTCGTGATCGGAACGCTGTCGTAGAATCCCTTGTGGACGCTGACGAGCCGTCCGTACTCTTTTTTTAGAATCAGATCGAGCGCGAGGTTGCCGAACGCCATCGGCACGATGGAGTCCAGCGCATCCGGGTCGCCCGAGCGCACGAGGTAGCCGAGCCGCTGGTTGACGACGTCAATGCGTCGGCCGTTGTTGTATTTCGGTGAGAATTCCTTTAGCGCCGATGCGACCTTGTCGCCGATGCCGCCGAGCTTGCGGTGACCGAACATGTCAGTCTCCTCGCTCTCGAAGCTCATTCCCTCGTGCGATTTGAGATTCGCGCCCTCTGAAACGAGAACTACAGAATACTTGCTCGGATTCCGGTTGTGGTCATAGACCATCAGCTCGGTGAGGTGCTCGACGTCTGCCGCGTACTCGGGGATGAGGCAGCGATCTGCAGCGCCAGCCATCGTCGGAAGCAGAGCGGTAAACCCCGCGTATCTCCCGAAGACCTCGATTACAAGAAAGCGCTCATGCGATCCCGCTGACGTGCGAAGTCGATGCGTGAGCTCGATAGTGCGCGTGACACAGGTGCTGAAGCCGATGCAGTAGTCGGTGCCGTACACGTCGTTGTCCATCGTCTTCGGAATCGCGACGACATGCATCCCTTCGTCGTGGAGACGCTTGCCGTAACTGAGCGTGTCGTCGCCGCCGATCGGGATCAGCACGTCGACGCCGATGTGCTCGAGATTTTTCAGCACGTCTTTGGTGACGTCGTTCGTTTTCTGGTCGTACCCCGTCATGTGCTTCGGCACCCGCGCCTTGGGCAAGTGACTCGGACGGGTGCGCGAGGTGTGAAGGAAAGTGCCGCCGGTGCGTCCCGCCCGATTCACTTCCGCTTCCGACAGCTCCTGGACGCATTCGGAGTTGTCGACTCCTGCTTCGCGCTTGTAGTCGACCAGTCCCGCCCACCCGCGACGGATTCCAACGACGCGGTAACCTTCACGTAGCGCGCGAATGGTGATCGCGCGGATCGCCGGATTGAGACCGGGGACGTCGCCGCCGCCGGT
This sequence comes from Gemmatimonadaceae bacterium, assembly GCA_045803585.1. GTDB lineage: Bacteria > Gemmatimonadota > Gemmatimonadetes > Gemmatimonadales > Gemmatimonadaceae > UBA4720. The sequence goes on along the minus strand of JBJMOT010000019.1, from coordinate 579 downwards.
GAGAATTGCAATCGTTTTCTGATTGTTCGCCATGCACAAAAAAACTAGCGGACTGAGGCGCTCGGCGTGAGTTCACTGATGCGTGGCATCTTTCCACTCATGTAGACCTGGGACAGCCGGACAATGTCGTTGCGGCTCTCGCCAACAAAGGGTCCGTGCTGGACGATCGGCACGCCCTGTCGCTCGCCGGCGTAGAGCAGGACGCGGGCGCCCTCGTCACCCGCTACGAAGCTCAGTGAGCTGTTCTGGCTGGAGCCGGCGTCGGCCGCGGCGAGCCATCCCACTTGACCGCCCGCGACGGATGTATTCCGGTCGCCCACAGAAACGTCACCGTCCAGCACGTAGATGAATCCGTTGTAGGAATCGGGCAGCTCCTGCTCGAATCGAGCGCCGGGTTGGAGCCGAACGTCAATCAGAGTTACCGGAACGTAATTGTGGGTCTGCGCGCGCGCCGCGCCTGAGCTCCCGCTGTAAACTCGAGCTTCAACCCCGGGCTCCGTTCGAATCGGTGCCGAATCGCGCGAGATGTACTCGAACCGCGGCGCGGACCAGCGCGAGCTTCGCGGCAGCGTCAGCCAA
>JBJMOT010000003.1:0-6716 GCA_045803585.1 Gemmatimonadaceae bacterium | reverse complement strand
GCACCTGGATCAGGAACTTCTCAGCTTCACGAGCAGGTTCAACTACACAGCCACGACAACAATGTCCTTGCAGGTTTACGCTGAGCCATTTCTCACTACGGGTCGCTACTTCAGGCTGCGTGAATTGGCGGCGCCGCGGGCCGCTCGCTACGATGATCGCTATCGCCCATTCGCCGCTCCCACTGACGACGCGAGCTTCAACGTCAAAGAGCTGCACGCAAGCGCGGTGATGCGGTGGGAGTACCGGCCGGGATCGACGGTGTTCGTGGTGTGGACGCAGGGCAGGGAGCAGGACGATCGCGATCTCGGATCCTTTGCGCCGTCGCGCGATTTCCGAGGGCTTTTTAACGCGCGGCCCGATAATACGATTCTTATCAAGGCATCGTATTGGATCAACTTCTGACAACTCGGAAACCCAGAGCATTAACGTGGGGACGTCTCTAGGAGCCATTCTGCGCACAAGCAGTGGCTGTCGCGCCACGGAAGTACGTCACGACGTAGTGAACCCGCTGCTTGAGCCTTCAGTTGCTTGCTGCTCGCACCCGTGCAGTTGCAGTTGACGCGATGCCTGAAGTGTTCCGAGACGTGAGTCAGGTGAATTGTGCGAACCCGACCGTATTCCCGCCCGGCTCCTTCACATAAATCTCGGTGCTGCCGTAAAACGTGTCGTGTCGCGCTTTCACGACCGGCGCGCCGCTGAGGGATTTCTCGACGCTATCGAGGTCGGAGACCGTGATGAATAGCGCGACGGAGTGGCCGGTGAGGTCGCGCGCGGCTCCAGGGTCTTCGCTCAGGACGCTCGCCCGCGTCTGGTACATGATCTCTATTCCGGCTTTCTCGACACTCGCGAAAATCAGTTTGCCATCGGTGTCCGGCACCTGATTGTTCACCGTGAAGCCGAGCCTGTCAGTCCAGAACTTGATGCACGGCTCGACGGCGTCGACGATCAGCACGGGAGTGAGCTGCTTCAGAGTGGGCGAATTGGCGGAATTGTCTTTTGGTGCAGTCATGAACCACCTCCCTGGGCATTCACCATAACAAAAAAGAGGTCGGCCTGCGAGGCCGACCTCTTTCAGCAGAACCAGGCTGCGTCAGGCGACGGCGGTATTTCCGCCGAGGTTTGCGTCGAAGCCCGGACGAAATACTCCGCAGACGACGCCAAGGATTCCGAAGTCCATTCCCGACTGGACAGTGATGTCGCGGTCGGCAGGGTTCGCCGCTTCAAGGATCACCGAGCCGTTCTTCCGCGAATAGGTCTTGACCGTTGCGTCTTCACCGAGACGCGCGGCGATGATGTCATTGTCGCGCGGATCCTGGCGCGGGTTCACCATCACGTAGTCGCCATCATTCACGCAGCGTCCGACCATGCTGTCGCCCTTCACCTTGAGGAAGAACACTTCGTCGGAAGGCACGAAGCGTCTGTCAATTGTGATGAAGCCCTGACGATGCTCGGGAAGAAGAGCCGGCTCACCGGCGTGGATCCTTCCGTAAAACGGAACCGGTTGCGTCCGCATCGCAGCGCCAAAGCCAAGAAGATTCACGCCGCGCGATCTCGCGGGATCTCTCTCGATGTATCCTTTTTTCGCCAATGACTGCAGCAGGTCCGAGACAGTCTTCGTCGACTTGATCTTGAACTGCTTGCCGATGTCCCGAATGCTCGGCTGGTAGGTATTCTCGGCGGTGAAGTCGAGAAGGTAATGGTATACCGAGCTCTCGAGCTTTGTTAACTGCTCGGCCATTTTCTTTCCTTGGAAGAGGCGAAGTGATCCGATTGGACCGATTTAAACACTAATTTGTGTACGGAATCGTACCTGGTCAACCATTTTCCTGCCTACACAAAAGTATTACTCCGCCAGCGTGGAGATCGCCTTATCGATTCGCTTGAGTGACAAATCGCGTCCCATCTGTACAAGCATTTCGAAAATGCCCGGGCTCACTGTCATGCCCGTTAAAGCGACCCTGAGGGGCTGAAACACCTTTCCGGCGGTGATCCCGCGCGCCTCTGCGAGAGAGCGAAGCGAGGCTTCCAGCGGCTCAGGTTTCCAGTCAGGCACAGCCGCCAGGGCATCCCGCGTTGCGAGAAGCATCGATTTGGCCTCAGCGGGATCCTTCCAGTTCTTCGCGACAGCGGCCGGATCGTACTCGATGTTTTCGAGAAAATACGGGCCTGCCTGGCGTACAATGTCATCAATTGTGCGGGAGCGTACACGCAAGAGATCAAGGAGGCTCATATACCATTGTCGGCGTTCAATGAGCTCTTCTTCTGTCGCAAGCCGCGCGGTCACGATTGCCGGCGTAACGCGCGGCTCCAGCTCCTCCAGCGGAACCATCGAGAGATGCTGTCCGTTCATCCACTCGAGTTTTTTCGGATCGAACACCGCGGCTTTCTTCTGCAAACCATCTACGCTGAAAAGCTCGATCATTTCCGGGATCGTCATCACTTCGCGATCTCCGCCCGGCGACCAGCCGAGTAGCGCGAGAAAATTCAGCATTGCGCCCGGCAGTAGCCCGTAGTGCTGGTAGTCGCCGACCGCTGTGGCGCCGTGACGCTTGCTCAACTTCTTGCCGTCGAGTCCGTGAATCATCGGCAAATGAGCAAACCTGGGTAGCGATGCGCCAAGAGCGCGATAGAGTTGAATCTGCTTCGGCGTGTTGGAGATGTGATCGTCGCCGCGCATGACGATGGTGATTCCCATATCGATGTCGTCCGACACCACCGCCAGATTGTAGATCGGAGTGCCGTCGGAGCGCAGGATCACGAAGTCATCGATATCCTTGTTGGGGAAAGCGATTCGGTCGTGCACCATGTCGTTCCACTCAGTGGTGCCTTCGGGCACTCTGAAGCGGATGACGAAAGGCATACCGGCTGCGACGCGGCGCTCGACTTCATCGCGCGGCAATCTGTCGCATCGCCCGTCGTATCTGAACGCCTCCTTGCGCGCCTCGGCCTCGCGCCTGCGCTCGTCGAGCTCCGCCGCGGTGCAGAAGCAGCGGTAAGCGGTTCCGTTTTCCAGAAGGCGTTGGGCGTCGGCCTGATGCCGCGCCAGGTTGGCGCCCTGGTAAACGACACCGTTGTCCCAGTCGAGGCCGAGCCACTCCATGCCTTCGAAAATCGCGCGGGTGCTCTCGTCGGTGCTCCGGGCTTTGTCGGTGTCCTCAATGCGGAGAAGAAACTCACCGCCGAATTTTCTGGCGTAGAGCCAGTTGAACAGTGCGGTTCGAGCGCCGCCGACGTGGAGGTAGCCGGTCGGAGAAGGGGCGAAGCGGAGCCTCGGCTTGGTGGCGTCGTTGCTGGTCATGGTCGTGCGAAAATGAAAGGCGGGTCCACGGCATGCGCGGACCCGCCGAGCGGAGAGAGAGGGATTCGAACCCTCGATACGCGTTTCCACGTATGCCGGTTTAGCAAACCGGTGCCTTCAGCCTCTCGGCCATCTCTCCCGGAGTCTTCAAAGGTAGACGGTGAAGCGCGAAGCGGGAAGCCACCGGTTGAGAGCGCTGCTGCCAGAGGGTTACGTTTGAAAAGGGCTTTCACACTTTGCAAATGAGGGGTTGATGCGGTTACAAGGTTCGGTTCTCGCGATCGCCTTACTGACATTCTCCGCCACGGTTTTGTACGGCCAGACCGAATCGGCTGGCGCGGCCTCCGCGGGTGCTTCCAGCAGTCCGCTCATCTCGGCGACGCGCCCGGGGCGCGATCCGAATCAGCCGATCGACGAGGAGTACACTCGCAAGATTCGCGAGTATACGACCGAGCCGTTCTTCATGTCCCCGCTGGTGGATTATCTGCCGGCTTCGGCGACGGTTCCGACTCCCAAGGTGGTTCTTGGAGATATCGCCGGCGCCCGAAACAATCTGCCGTACTCGAAAGAGGTTTACACCTACATGCGAATGCTCGCCAAGGCGAGCCCGCGAGTGAAGGTGTACTCGATTGGCACAACTGAAGAAGGCAGGGAGATGATTGCAGTTGCCGTCGCGTCAGAGGAATTGATGGCGAAGCTCGATCAGAACAAAGCGAATCTGGCGAAGCTGGCGGACCCGCGGTCGATCGGGATGGACGACGCCCAGGCGGCGAAGCTCGTCGACGAAACGGTCCCCGTTTACTACATCACCGGGACGATCCACTCGACCGAGTCGGGCGCGCCAACCGCCCTGATGGAGCTCGCCTATCGCCTGGCCGTCGACGAAAGCCCCTATGTGAAAAACATCCGCGATCATCTCATCACACTCATCACTCCGATCGTGGAAGTCGATGGTCGGGACAGGATGGTGGATCTCTTTCATTGGCACATGGCGCATCCGGGAGAGACGGCTCCGCCGCTCCTTTACTGGGGACATTACGTCGCGCACGACAACAACCGCGACGCGATGGCAATGACGCTCAAGCTCACCCAGAACGTCCTCAACACCTATCTCGACTGGAAGGCGCAGGTTCTTCACGATCTCCACGAATCGGTGCCGTACCTCTACGACAACACTGTCGGTGACGGGCCGTACAACGCCTGGCTCGACCCGCTGCTCACCAACGAATGGCAGATGATCGGTTGGAACAACGTTCAGGAGATGACGCGTCTGGGAATGCCGGGGGTGTTCACGCACGGCGATTTCGATACATGGTCGCCCGGCTATCTCATGTTCCTCGCAGCAACCCACAACGGCATCAGCAGACTCTACGAGACTTTCGGAAACGGAGGCACCGCCGAGACTGTCGAGCGGACGCTTTCGCCGACCGAGACCTCGCGGACCTGGTACCGGCAGAACCCGCCGTTGCCGAGGGTGAAGTGGTCGCTTCGAAACAATAACAACTATGAAGAAACCGGGTTGCTGACGTCTCTGAGTTATTTCGCGAACAATCGCCAGCAGTTCCTCGAGAATTTCTATGAGAAGAGCAAGCGCTCGATTCTGAAGGCCAGAACGGAAGGTCCCGCTGCATACATTCTCCCGGCGGACGAGCGCCGGCCCGGCGCGCAGGCCGAGCTGGTGCGGATACTTCAGAAGCAGCACGTGGAGATCTCGCGCGCCACGGCGCCGTTCAGCGTGATGGTTCCTGCGGCGCGTCCGCGGCCGGCCTCTCAGCCGTCGCGAGCGGCGCGTGCTCCCGACAGCTCGCGGCGCACAGAGGGAGTCGCGACGGCGGATACCGCGAGACCGGATGTGCCGCCGTTCGATACGCTTCCGCGCTCGTTTCAGCGGACCGAACTCCGTCAGTTCCCGGCCGGAAGCTATGTCATCCGAATGGACCAACCCTACTCGAGAATTGCGGACGCGCTGCTCGACTATCAGTACTGGAGCCCGAACGATCCGCAGAAGACGCCCTACGACGACACCGGCTGGACATTCCCCGAAAATTTCGCGGTTCGCTCCGTTCGCGTAATCGATCCGAAGATTCTTGCGGTACCGATGGAAAGCGTCGCGGGTGAAGTCACCGCTCCCGGTGGGGTGACTGGAAGCGGCTCGGTGTTCGCGATCGATCACAACGGTGACAATGCGCTGGCCACGCTCCGCTATCGACTCAAGGCAGGCGACTTTCAAATCGCCGAGGAGCCGTTCGACGCCGCAGGGCAGAAGTTTGGACGCGGCTCATTCATCATTAAAGGCGTTTCCAGTGGGGATCTTGATAAGGCGACCCGCGAGCTCGGGCTCAAGGCCTACGCGCTCGGCTCTGCTCCGAGCGTAGCCACGCATCCCGGCCGGGCGCCGCGGGTAGCGATCATGCACACCTGGCAGTCAACGCAGACCGAAGGCTGGTGGCGTCAGGCTTTCGACTTCATCCACATCCCGTACTCGTACATCAGCGTACAGGATGCTGCAAAGGATCCCAATCTCAATGCGAAGTACGATGTGATTCTTTTTCCGCCAACCAGCGGAAGCCCGCAGACGATTTTGTCGGGCCTTCCGATGTGGCGAAATCCGATGCCCTGGAAGAAGACGGAGCTCACTCCGAACATGGGGATCGACCAGACCGACGACATCCGACCGGGACTCGGCTGGAACGGCGTGAACAATCTCGTCGCGTTCGTGAAAAATGGCGGTGTGCTGGTGACGGTGGAAAACACGGCGGAAATGGCGATCGCGTTTGGTCTGGCGAACGGGGTCTCGGCGAGCAATCCGCCCCGTCTGCACGTCGTCGGCAGCCTTTTGAGGACGAGGGTGGTCGACGATGAGAGCCCGCTCGCTTACGGGATTCGCGATAGCCTCGCGGTGTACAGCGATGGTGGAACGAACTTCAGCGTGACCAATGTGCTCGGCACGCGTGGAGGGCGGTTCGCGGATTCGTCGTCAGCGCGTCCAACCGGGCGCGGCACGGCCGACGAGCTGGATGTCCCACAGGGTAGGGCGCCGCTCGATCCGAGATTCGATGTCGCGCTGCGAAAGCCGGTGCAGCCGTGGCAGGCGGCGCCGGTGACGGACGACCAGATGAGAAATCCCCTGTCGGTGATTCCGCCCGCGCTTCGCCCGCGAGTCGTTTTGCGATTCGCGGATCAGCGTGAGCTGCTGGCGTCGGGGCTGCTGGATGGAAGCGATGTCGCGCAGCGGCCGGTGGTCGTCGATTCACCGCTGGGCAAGGGTCACGTCGTTCTGTTCGGCAACAATCCGATGTATCGCGGCTCTACGATCGGCAGCTACTTCATGGTTTACAACACGCTGCTCAATTGGGACAATCTGGGAGCGGGGAGAAAACTGGACGCGAGATAGTCGGACAAAAAAAGAGCGGCCCG
>JBJMOT010000018.1:0-22648 GCA_045803585.1 Gemmatimonadaceae bacterium | reverse complement strand
CTCTGGGAGACACCGAACCGCATTCTGCGTCCCATGATCGGGCCGGTCGTGCCGAAAAGCGAGTTATCGGATACGAATGCCGCCGATGGCGTCAGGTAATTGAGCGTGGGCAGATTGGTCGTGTCCTTGAACTGCGGCTCCGTGCAAAACCCGCTGGTTTGACTGCAGTCCTGGTACACGTTCAGAACTCCCTCAGAGATGCTATTGAACTGGAGGCCCGTCTCGACGCGGGAGAAGCGATTGAACGGGTATTGCCCGGACAGGAACACGTTTCTGATGACGTAACGCAGGTACAGCGTCGAAAGACGCACGAGATCCGGATTGGTCTGGCTTTGCTGATAGCCACCGGCCAGCGGTACGTAAACCGGCTCCTGAGAGAAACCGGACGTATACTGCCACCGCCGGCTCAAGTTCGCGTAGCCGACAAAGAAATTGGCATCGCTGATCCGGCCATACACACTGGCTGCGAGCGCCAGCTGGTGATTGCCGAGGAGATCGCTGAATACGAACGCGGTTCCGCCCGCAACGGCGCCGTACGTTGGCGTATACCCGATCGATGGATCGGCTATGTAGTCCGGGTGGAAGGTGGCGTGGTATGGGTGCTCTTTGAACCGCGTCGTGTCCGGAAGACCATAGATAGGATCGGACTGGAGCACGGCGATAGTCGGCGGCAGATCCGCAACGAGTTCCTGACTTGGCAGGATCGACGATTGGCGGGTGCCAGTGGAAGCGCGATACGTTGATGTGGGCTCACCCGCACGCGGACGAAGCAAAAGCGAATCACTCGCTGACTTTGCCTCAGCCACGGAATCCACTCGTCCAGCCGCCGCTAAATCGGTGGCTCCCCCTGGGCGGTAAGCCGTACGCTTGAGCGCTCGCGGATTGTCGAAGGTCCAAACGGTGTAATCGCCTTTCTCATAGTAGGTGAAGGCCATTCTATCGGCGCCGCGCGCCCAGCTGATGGCCGGGCTGAATTCCGTGATCGCCCCGACGCCGCCTAGCACATTCGTTATCTGGTAGTGCTCCTTCGTACCGAAGTCATAAATAAAAACGTTGGGCACGCTGGTGCGGTCGGAAATGAATGCGATCTGATTGCCGTCCGGTGACCACTGCGGATTGAGATTCAATCCTCCCTGGCCGGGCAGTACCTCTGTGGCATTGTTATCGAGGTCGACAACCGCGATCCGCCATTTCGAGATCTTGAGGACCGCCAGATTGCTTTCCGGGCCGCGGTCTGTGGCGAACGCGATCCTCTTGCCATCGGGCGACCAGCTCGGCTGAAGATCGGCGTACTGGTCGTTGGTGATCTGACGCATGTTCTTTCCGTCTATGTCGACCACGTACAGATCGGTCATTCCACCATGAATACCGCTGAAGGCGATGCGTTTATCGTCTGGTGAAAAAACCGGACTCCAAACCGCGTCGATCGGCAGATCGATACGCTTGATGGATCCGCGTTTGACGTCCTCGAGGTAGAGCACGTCCTTGCCTTGACGCTCGCCCGTGAAGGCGATGGTTCGGCCGTCATTCGAGAAGGAGCTCTGCGAGTAGAGAAGCCGGAGCTCCTCGAAGTTCGGATTGGTGGTGCTGTTCACCAACCGCTTGATGCGTTTGCCAGTGTGAGCATCGGCCAGCCAGAGATCGATGAATACTTCACCGCGCTTGAAACTGCCGTTGGACAGGAACGCGATGCGGTTGCCATCGCTCGAAAGAGCCGGGGCCAGGAAGATCTGACCGCCACTCATCTTCTCGGTGAGGAGCGGTTGGGCGAAGCTGCGCGGGCGGTCGAGAATCGCGGCCTGTGGCAGGTACTTCGCGTTCATCGCTTCACGCCAATCGTCGCTCAGCTCGTGCAGCGTCAGACCAAGCTGGCGCTGAAACGCCCGGGCGATGCCCAGCGTCGTGCAGTTCTGCAGAATCTCGCCGATTGCGGCATCACCCCAGCGTGCGCCGACATACTGCCAGAGCGATTCACCATAGCGATAGGGGAAATACTTGTCGGGACGCTCCGTCATCTGCTCGATGGTCGGCAGATTCCCGTTGACGACTGCGTCGCGCACCCACTGCTCGGTGAGGATATGGTTCGGGCCGCTCGAGAGATACTCGGCCATACCTTCCATGAACCAGAGCGGCGGATCGACCTGATTGAGCGTCTGAATGTTCGCGCCGGCTTTGCCGCGCGCGAAGACGTCGTACTGGAACTCATGCACCATTTCGTGGGTCAGCACGTGCTCGAAGCTTCCGAGATCGCCGGTGAGCGGCATGATCATGCGGTGCCTGCTCGCCTCGGTGACACCGCCGGTGCCTTCGCCGAGATCGCCAGTGATGTTGTTCTGTCCGAATTCGGAGCGGGTCGAGAAGAGCACGATCGGCTTCTTCTCGCGGAACTGGTGGTCGAGCACTTTCGACAGACGCGCATAGGAGCGCTCCGCCATCCGCGCCGCGTCCATGGCGCCTTCGCGCTCTTCCGGATAGTAGTGAACTATCCAGTGCTCAGTCTCTATGACCTGCCAATCGAAATGCTTGTACTGCACCTGGTTCTGGCCGAAGTACTGCTGCGCGTCGAGGCGAGCGCCGAGGAGCAGTGCAACGACCATAGCGAGAATCCGAGCCGCTTTCATTTGACGTCTTACTCCTGTGGTTCCAACGCCACGGTTTCCGCATCGCTCCAGAGTCGCTCTATCTGGTAGAACGAACGAAGTGTCGGATGAAAGATGTGAACTACGAAATCGAAGAAGTCGAGCAGCACCCAGCGGCCTTGCTGTAACCCCTCACTGTGGTGCACGGCCAGACCTGCCTTCTTCATCTCCGCAATCACGTGCTCGCCGATTGATCTCACGTGGGTGTCAGAGGTCCCGCTCGCGATGACGAAGTAATCAGTCATGTCGGTTACGCCGGCCAGGTTAAGCACAACGACGTCGTTGGCTTTCATATCCAGGCACAGTTGGGCAGCGCGCTGCACGCGCTGCGCGCTTTCGCGGGCGGTTACAGATGGTAGGGATGTGGCCATGCGGTTCGGTGAAGGTAATTTTGCGACGAAGAGCGTCGCCTTACTGTGTGTAGCTTATCTATGGCGCCAAAGTTCCGTGAGGGGCTATTTCGCATTTCGCTTGCCAAGTGAGCAATGAAAAAAGGCCTGGCCGCCCCCATTTATATGGACAGCCAGGCCTCCCGTTACCCCCCACCAAAGTCTACGCCTTGATAACCCACACCTTGATCTCGGGGTGGACATCGGCGTGTAGCCGGATGGGAACGCGATAGACCCCGAGCGCCCGGATCGGCTCGTGAAGATCGATCTGACGCTTCTCGATATGGTACCCCTGCGCTTCGAGCTGGTGAGCGATATCCGACGCGGTGACAGAGCCGAACAACTTGCCCTCCTCGCCGACGCGCGCCGAAAAGGTGAGTGAGACCTGTTCCAGCTTTGTCGCCTGTTCCGACGCTACGCCCCGGCGCGCTTCCTCGGCTTGCTCCAGGCGCTGACGCTCCTGCTCGATCCGCTTGCGGTTGCCGGCGGTCGCCTCGTAGGCGAAGCCGCGTGGAAGCAGATAGTTGCGCGCGAATCCCGCTGACACTTTCACGATATCGCCCGGGTGGCCGAGCTGCTCGACTGCCTGTCTGAGTATGACTTCCATTGCAGAATTTCCTTCAGTGGTCGTTGATTACGAGTAATTCTAGCACAATCCCGGAGCGAATCGTACGGTCAGCCGACCTTCACTCTCTTCCGCAGGTCGAGCCATGTGTCGCCCAGTCCGAGTGCAAGCGCGACGCCGATAAGTACATGTGGGATCAGCCCCAGAACAACGAGGAAGATGTAACGGCCGCGTGCGATCCAGCCGAGTACTCCAATGCCCCGAATCAGGTAGAGCGTCCCGAAAAACAAAAGCAGGTTATAGCCCGCGTTCTTTCCTTCCTCGAATGCCGGCAGGAGCCAGAGCGTAGCGCCAACCGCCAGTCCCCAGATCAACTGATCGTTGAATCTGAACTCCGCGAGCGGACTCAGCGGCGGTCCGATCTCCACCGGCGTCAGTCTCCTGTAAACCCCCCAACCAAAGGCCAGAACCGCCAGGGACTCGAGCGCCAGAAGCGCGGGGAGAAGTGTGGCTGCGATGGCCGGCATCTGCCGCATAGCATCCAGACTCCACTCGTTTGCTTCTTCCATCATCGGGAACTTGTCCATCATCTGGCGCGAGTTGGGATCCTTCATGCTTAGCTGGACTCGCACCGTCGTGGCCGAGGCGCGTCTGGTGAACTCTTCACCCGCGGCGTGCTCGAATCTCGCGATCCCACTGGGAGAGGAGAGTGCGAGCAGGAAACCGATCGCCGTCGCAATGCCAACCGCACCGAGCGCGCGCGAGAAGAACGGTGTCCTCGTGCCCCAAAGACTCACCAGACCGAAGCTCGCGGCAAGAAGAACCGCCCAGCCCCGCGCCATCAGATCGTACTGAGTACCGTGGGGTCCAGCCGGCTGCAGTAGCATCCAGACCGAAAACGCGATCCAGATCACCGCCAGTGCGATTCGTCCGCCAAGCATCCAGCCAATGATGCAGCAGGCTGTGATGACCGGAACCAGCAGCAACAACGTCTGCTGGATTGGGATCAGTGTCTCGACGAGCGGCACGTAGGGGCAGATGAGCAACGCCGCCAGACCCCAAACCAGCGGCCACCACGATTTCTTCTTTACCGCGGTCGTGGTGGCTTCAGCCATCTACGCCTGATGTCCGCGAATGTACGGAATCAGCGCGAGAAAGCGTGCGCGCTTGATGGCGGTGGAAAGCTGGCGCTGGTGACGCGCACACGAGCCGCTGAGCCGGGAAGGGAGAATCTTTCCCTGATCGGTGATGAAACGGCCGAGGGTGCGATCGTCCTTGTAGTCGATCCAGCGGACTCGGCTCTCGCAGAACGGGCAACTCTTTTGTGGTCTTCTCATTTTAGTTAATCCTCGTCGTCGTCATCGTCGTCACGGCGCGTCGCGGCAGCGAGCTCTTCCTCGGACTGCGGCGGGGCACCGACTTCGTGCTCGTGCAGGGTGATGAGATAGCGGATCACTCCGTCATCCAGCTTGAGCGCTCTCTCGTACTCGGGCAGCGCGTTGGGCTCGGCGGCGAACTTGGACACTACGTAGTAGCCGTTGTCCTTGGGCCCGATCGAGTAGGCGAGCTGGCGGCGTCCCCAATGGGCGACTTCAGGCTGCTCCTTCGCGCCAAGGAGTCCGTGAAAGCGATTGATCTTTTCTGAGATGGCGGCGTCTTCGAGAGTTGAGTCGAAGATGTAGACCGCCTCGTATGTGCGAGGCACTTGGCAATCCTCCTTTTGGTCGTAAACCGCCTCCCGTCTGGTTGCCGAAGCGGGAGGAAGGTGTGAAGGCCGCGAAAGGCGGCCGTTGTAGGAAGGCGAAAGCTAGTCGGAAAGGGATGTCAATTCAACCTTGGTGGACGCCGCTTTCTCCGCTGTGCGGAGGAGCTTCAGGTGTCTCACCGTCCGCCGCACGGTACACACTACTCGCCGCTCGGGTGAAGCCGTTGGCGAGGACGCACTATCTGACCCGGACGGTCGGCCTAGTTTGAACGATGCGCCTTCCCGGAGGTCAACATGCGCAGAACGGTAGGAATAGCCGCGGGAGTAATCGGAGCGGCCGCAATTCTCTTCGTCGCCGCGAGCTGCGGCAGCGACAGCACCGCACCGAACTCAAAGACCTTTGTCGCCGCTAACATGAGTTCCACGAATGAACAGGGTCCCGGAGTGACGCCGTTCACTTCAACCGGAAGCGGCACTTTTACCTTCGTCGACGCCGGCACAGAGTTTCAGTGGACTCTCGATCTGACGAACATGACGGGGGTGATTGCGTCGCATATCCATCTGGGCGATGCAACGGCGGTCGGCAGCACCGCCGGGCCGGTAATCATTAATCTATTCCTGCCGAACGGTCCGACCGCGACTCTCAATGGACGGGTCGCGCACGGAAGTTTCAACAATGCGAACAACGCCAACATCAGCCTCGATTCGCTAAGGGTGCTCTTTAACAACGGCCACGCTTACGCCAACGTCCACACGAGCGCGCACACCGCTGGAGAGATCCGAGCTCAGATTGTACCCCAGTAGACCGAGCTGCGGGCCGGTCTAAACGTTGAATCGGAAGAGGAGTACGTCACCGTCCTGGACGACGTACTCCTTTCCTTCTGATCTCACCGCACCTTTCTCGCGGGCGCCCTTCCAGCCTTCGTTGCCGATAAAAGAATCGTAGGACACCGTCTCGGCGCGAATGAACCCGCGCTCGAAGTCGGTGTGGATCACCGCGGCGGCTTTTGGAGCGGTATCGCCGCGATGGATCGTCCACGCCCGGACTTCCTGCTCGCCCGCTGTGAAGTAAGTCTCCAGCCCCAGAAGCTTGTAGCCGGCCCGAATCAGGCGATCGAGGCCCGCGGATTCAAGACCGAGTGACGAAAGAAAATCCGCGCGGTCCTCGGGCGGCAGCTCGGCGAGCTCGGCTTCGATCTTGGCCGAGAAGGGAACAACATCGGCTTGTTCGCCGCTCTTCTTCACTGCTGCGCGCAACGCCTTGAGATGCGGCCCTTCGTCTCCGGATAGCTCCGCATCACTGACGTTGGCTGCATAAAGCACTGGCTTCACGGTCAGCAGTGTGAGCGGCGCGAGGATCGCTTTCTCAGCGTCGCTGAGCCGCGCTTCCCACAAGCCTTTTCCATCCTTCAGAAACTCGTACGCCTTCTCGAGAACCGGGAGCTCCGCCTGGGCCTCCTTGTCTCCGGTGCGTGCGGTGCGGCGGGTTTTGTCGAGGCGCTTCTCGAGTGAGGCGAGATCGGCAATCGCCAATTCGAACTCGATTACTTCGCGATCGCGAACCGGATCTACAGCGCCCATTACGTGAGTGACGTCGGGATCCTCGAAGCAGCGTACGACGTGAACGATCGCGTCAGTCTCACGGATGTTGGAGAGAAACTTGTTGCCGAGCCCTTCGCCTTCGGCGGCCCCTTTTACGAGGCCCGCGATGTCGACGAACTGCACGACGGCGGGTACGGTTTTCTTCGGCCTGACGATCTCGGTGAGCTTATTCAGCCGGTGATCGGGGACTTCGACCATGCCCACGTTCGGTTCAACGGTGCAGAAAGGGTAGTTCGCGGCTTCCGCTTTGGCGGCGGTGAGCGCGTTGAACAGCGTTGATTTGCCGACGTTGGGGAGGCCCACGATTCCTAGTTTCAACATTCGTTGGAAAGTAATGGAGAGACTGCACCCGTTCATTTGCAGTTCAGTCTTTAGTTCTCAGCCGCCGGCTTGCGATTGTGAAGATTCATCGCCTTCTCCGGCCCTTCCTTCAACCAAGTCTCGACGGTGGCGGTGAGCTCCGGCATCAACGCGAGGATGTCCTCCTTTTCATCGCGAGCGAACGGCGCCAGGACGAAATCGGCGAGATCCTTGTAGATCCCTTTTCGCTCCTCGCTCGGCCCGACGCCGATACGAAGACGGCCATACTCCTGGGTATCGAGCGCGTGCTCGATGCTCTTGAGGCCGTTGTGTCCGCCGGCGCTGCCGCGCGGACGAATTCTGATGCGGCCTACCGGTAGTTGCACCTCGTCGACGACAATCAGGAGATCTTTGGCGGGACTCCAGAACGGGCGGCGCACGAAATTCTTGAGCGCCTGCCCGCTCAAATTCATGTAAGTCTGCGGCTTGACGAGCCGAACCTTCAGTCCACCAACGGTGCCATTGGCGATGTGCGACTCGCCATCCTTCTTCCACCCATCAAAATGCCAAACGTCGGCGAGGTGGTCGATCAACCACCAGCCGACGTTGTGACGTGTCGCGGCGTACTCGCGGCCCGGATTACCCAGCCCGACGATAACCTTCAATGGTTATCCAATAATTACTTGGACTCGCCTTCGCCTTCAGCCTCTTCATCCAGGCCCTTGCCGATGACTTCGGGCTCCGCCACGCCTTCAACCGCACCTTCAGCGGCCTCGGCGGCAGGCGTCTCCTCGATCACCGCGCGTGGCGCGGCAAGAACCGCAACCGACGTTTCGGGATCGTCCTGGATTTCGACGCCTTCGGGAACCTTGATGTCGCTGACGTGGAGCGAATCGCCGATCACCATGTTGGTGACATCGAGCTCGACGTGATCCGGGATGTTGGACGGATCGACTTCGATCTCGAGCTCACGAAGCGTCTGATCGAGAACGCCGCCTTCGAGCTTGACACCCTCGGCCGTTCCAACAAGGACGATCGGAATGCTGACGACGACTTTCTCACCTGCAACGAGCGCCTGGAAATCGACATGAAGGATCTGTCGCTTGATCGGATGGCGCTGGATCTCCTTAATCAAGGTCTTCGCAATCTGGCCGTCGACCGTTATGTCGATGACCGTGCTCTCTGCCTGAATGTGGCCAAGCATTTTGTCGAGATCGCGGGCATTGAGAGAAAGAGACAGCGGCTCACGTCCGTGTCCGTAGATGACCGCCGGAACCTGTCCGCGAATGCGCAGCTGACGCGCCGCGCCCTTGCCAGCCGCCTCTCGTGCCGTTGCGTTAAAAGAAACCGTTGCCATGCTAATTCATCCTCTGGGCGTGACGACCATGCGCCATACCCGTTCAATAATGTCCAATACTGCAGCCGCCAAATCTTTCGCGGCCTGTTCGATCGCTTCAGCCATAAACCCTACCCCTCGAACAGCGAGCTAACCGATTGCTCGCTGTGGATGTACCGAATCGCCTTCGCGAGCAATTCACCAACCGACAGCACGCAGAGCGCCGGGAACCTCTTTGCTTCCGGAATCATCACAGTATCAGTAACGGTGACTTCCGTAATGGGCGCGCTCGAGAGCCGGTCCACCGCAGGTCCTGAAAGGAGCGCATGCGTTGCGCAAACGTAGACGTCGCGCGCGCCGAGATCCTTGAGAGCCCTTGCTGCTTCCGAGACCGTGCCCGCGGTGTCGATCATATCGTCCGTGAGCAAGCAGTCCTTTCCTTCTACTTCACCGACGACATTCACGACTTCCGAAACGTTCGGCTTCGGCCGGCGCTTGTCGATGATCGCGAGAGACCCGTTCAGCCGCTTCGCGAATCCCCTCGCCATCTTGGCCGATCCCACATCGGGAGCGACCACGACGAGCTCGTGCAAATTCTTCCTTCTGTAATGCGATACGAAAACCGGCGCCGCGTACAGATGATCCACTGGAACGTCGAAGAATCCCTGCAGCTGGTGCTGATGAAAGTCGATTCCCAAAACACGGTTGGCGCCGGCCGTCGTGATCATGTTCGCCAGCAGCTTGGCGCCAATCGCCACTCTCGGCTGGTCCTTGCGGTCCTGCCTCGAGTATCCGTAGTAAGGCATCACGCACGTAACCCGCGCGGCTGACGCCCTTCTTGCCGCGTCGATCAGGAGCAGAAGCTCCATGATGTTCTCGGCCGGCGGATTCGTCGGCTGCACGATGAAGACGTCGTTACCTCTGACGTTTTCGTCAATGCGGACGAAAATCTCGCCGTCGGCGAAGCGGTTGACCGTCGTCTTGCAGAACGGCACATCCAGCATTCGCGCGATCTCACCGCAGAGTTCCGGGTTACCGGGCCCGGCGATGAGCTTGAAGCCATGAGCGGGTACGGATAATCCGTCCATGCAGCCTTACAAGTTAAGTGGGCAAAGGACTTAGATCAATTGCCCCTGGTGGATTCGAACCACCATTACCGGATCCAAAGACCGATGTCCTGCCATTGGACGAAGGGGCAAAGCGGGAAGCGAAAACTAGTCCAGAATCTCCACAGGGACAACGCTCTCAGACGTTCGCGTCACGATTCGTCCCGTTCCCTTTGGAACGACGAGTTTCGGCGGCGCACCTTTGCCCTCGATCGCTCGCGTGGAGATACCCGGGATTTTGAACACCGTTGATCCCGACCCGCTCATCCTGTAGAAGAGGGCGTGCTCCTCGCCGCGCCGGAGCAAGGCATCGATCACCGGCCAGCGAGCCCTGATCACCGGCTCGAAATCGTTGCTCGAATGTCGAGCGGCTGACTCCCAATCCGCGAACATCTCCGCGGTGAAATCCGGCTGCTCACCGGGCCGGTCGCCACGGTACTCGTCGAGCAACGCGTACGCTTCCGTTGTGTCAATGCCAAAGGGCGGAAGAAAGAGGTGGATATCGCGCGTCGGGAGGGGTGGGAGCTGCAACAGCTTTTCGCCCCGGCCCCACCCGATTGCCATGGTAGCGTCGCTGGCGAGGAATGGAACGTCGGAGCCAAGCCGAGCTGCGAGGTCGCCCAGCTCCTTTGCGGCGAGCGGTTTCTCGGCGAGTGCGTTGAGGATACGAAGGACTGCCGCGGCATCAGCGCTTCCACCTCCGAGTCCCCCACCGATAGGGATTCTTTTCTTGATTACGATCTCGAAGCCGTGCGGCCAGCCGGTTTTTTCAGCAAAAAGCTCGGCGGCGCGGTAGGCGAGATTCTTTTCCTCCGGCTCATCTCGCATGACACCGCAACGCAACGTCCGGGTCAGCTCGCGAACGTGGACGCGAACGTCGTCGCCGAGCGCGATCCTCAGGAAGACGGTCTCTATCGAATGAAACCCGTCCGGCTCTTTAGCGAGAACGCGCAACGATAGGTTGACCTTGGCCTGCGCCAGGGTTCTTCCACCGCGGAGACTCATGCGGCGGCCTCGGGCGTAGGCTGCAGATCCCGCAGGCGAACGCCAAGACGCGTGAAGTAATACGCTCCAATGACCGTGATCGGAACGAACGAAAAGAGGTGGTATCCGATCGCCCAGGTGGCGGCCTGTTCCTGGCTCACGCCGTAGACACTGAGGCCGTGAACCGACATGTACTCAAAGATTCCGAAGAAGCCTGGCAGGGCGGGGACGGCAGTACCCAGAGCGATGAATGCCTGAAGGAAGAGCGCCGCGGAGAACGGCGCGCTGATGCCGACCGCTTTGAACGCCAGCCAGAACCCAACGGCGTTTACCAGCCAATGCGCAATGGTCCACGCCAGCACTGCGACGAAATGTCCGGGCTGCCTCAGCACCGACAGGCCGTCGATGAAAGTCTCGAGAACGCGGCGCCCCCGATCTTCGACTGTCGGCGAAACCCGACGCGCGAACAGTTCGAACACTCGCAGCAGCTGCTGGGGAAAGAAAACCAGCGCATACAAACCGGCGAGAAGAATGAATACGAAGGTGCCCGCCCCGGCTGCAAAGGAGCTGAGGGGGCGGCCGGCAATGGTATTGACTCGACCGAGAGCCGGGTCGAGAAGCGCTACAACCGCGAGCAGCAACAGCACGATCGCATCGAACAGCCGGTCCACCGCCAGTGAGGCGAGCGAGGTCGCGAACGGGACGGGAGTCTCTCGCGTCAGCGCAAAGGCTCTTGCAATCTCGCCGGCGCGCGCGGGCACGACATTGTTGACCATCATTCCGATCGCGGTCGCCTGCCACAGCGGTCTGAGGCTAAGCCGACCGGCAACCGGCTCCAGAATCGTGCGCCACCGGCGAGCGCGGAGCAGAAAGATGATGGTGGCGCAGAAGGTCGCCGCGATCCAAAGCAGCGGATCAGACTGCGACAGACGATGCGCAACGTCGGTCGCCGAGATTCCGCGCAGCGTCCAGTAAATGAGAGCGGCGCTTAGAACCGCTCCAACGGCGGCGCGCCAACCCGGACGCAACTCTTACTCTTCCCGGGCGAGCTGTACCAGATCGACGAGCTCGTCCACCAGCGCCCGTGTTGGCTGGCTTCCACTCTTCTTGAGCGCGCGACGGATCTCGGCGGCGCGGTCGATCGCGCGGTCTCCGCGATAAAGGAGCTGCTGGATGGGAACGAGCTCGGCTGCGGACGGCTGCGGGCCTGAATTTCTGGATTCGAGCGATCGCATTGTGGCGAGGCTCGAGTTGAGGACGTCCTTGAGCTCCTGCCCACGCGGTGGGGTGGTGCCGCGCACAGGCGTCGGCGAGCGCGGTGCCGGCGCGGGCGGGATTTCCCGCGACGGAGTAGGGGCGCGCGTTATCTCGGGCGAAAGAGTACCAACACCAATTCCGCCGCCCTTCTCGCGCAGCTGCTGCTCGTAATGCGTCCTCGGATTGGGTGCGACATAGACGAGATGTTGGCCGTCGTCGTTGTAGAAGAGTTGTGAAACGGGGACGATGACGTCTTCCTTGCGCTCTTCCCGGTTCGGGCCGTACCGCGCGAGCCTTTGCACGCTTTCTTCGACGCGCGTGTTTTGTTCGGTGCCCCAGCTACGTACCGAGCGGACGAGGAGCTTGAGATCTTCGACGGCGC
The DNA here is from genome assembly GCA_045803585.1 of Gemmatimonadaceae bacterium. GTDB lineage: Bacteria > Gemmatimonadota > Gemmatimonadetes > Gemmatimonadales > Gemmatimonadaceae > UBA4720. Next base: position 10,383 of record JBJMOT010000018.1, on the reverse strand, counting down.
CGACCACCGCGCGCTGGACTTCCGGCTCCCAGGACGTCACACCCTGAACGACGCCAGAGGCTATTCGCTCGACACTCGCGGCTAGCCTGGCAAGGTCACCGGCCTTCGCCATCGTTGCGCTGCCGCGAAGTCCGCGGGCTGCGGCAGCGAACTGGGCGGCTTCGGACGACTGCAGTCCCTGTTGGGTGGCCAGCGCCTCGAGACGCGCGAGATATTCGCTCGCCTCGAGCGAGAAGAAATCGAGTAGCCGGCCGGGCGTCGTCATCAGCGTCTCCAGTAAACACGAAAGGTGGATCGTTTGCCACCCACAGTCAAAACCCCGTCAGATTAAGACGAGCGAGCAGCGCGCATCGCTTCGCGCATCTCTTTGACTGCCCCGTCCAGGCCGATGAAGACGGCGCGGCTGATGATCGAATGGCCGATGTTCAGCTCCTCGATCTCGGGGATCGCCGCGACTGGGCCCACATTCCTGACGGTGAGACCGTGTCCGGCGTGAATTGCCAAACCGAGGTCCACCCCGCGGCGCGCCGCGTCGCGGAGCGCGTCCAACGGTGCGCCGCTCCCACTTTGATGGGAATAAGTCCCGGTGTGCAGTTCGACCGCTGGAACGCCGAGCTTCTTTGATTGCTCGACGGCGGCACGGGTTGGATCGATGAACAGGCTGACTCGGATGCCGGCATCAGTGAGCGCTTCGATGGCGTTCCGAATCCGCGGCGGATCGCTCAGAATGTCGAGACCGCCCTCGGTCGTCACCTCTTCGCGCCTTTCCGGCACGAGCGTCACCTGCTGCGGTTGGACCGCGCGCGCGATTTCAAGCATCTCGGCGACGCAGGCCATCTCGAGGTTGAAGTACGTGCGCACCGATTTTTTCAGCCGCTCTATGTCTGCATCCTGAATGTGCCGGCGGTCCTCGCGAAGGTGCGCCGTAATCCCATCGGCACCGGCCGTTTCGCACACCGTGGCAGCCTCTATCGGGTCCGGCTCAGCTCCACGACGAGCCTGTCTCACTGTCGCCACGTGGTCAATATTGATGTAGAGCCGTTGTTGCTTTGCCCGCATTCTCACCGTCCGTAGTTCGCAGCTCTAATTCCCTGTGGAGAATTTTATCGTGTCGTTTAGAAAAGTCGCCGGATTGTTATTGCTCGCCGCCTGCTCGAGCGCCACGCAGAAAAATGGCGGGGAGAGCACAGGCGCAACCGCGCCTCAGCTCGCGACCCAGCAGTTCCTGCGCGCGGCAAACGCCGGCGATTTGCAGGCGATGTCCGCCGAGTGGGGCACCAAAGATGGGCCGGCTCGCGAGAGCATGGACCACACCCAGCTCGAAAAGCGTCTGACGATTCTTGCCTGCTACTTCAAGCACGATAGCGCCCGCATCGTCGGAGAGGCTCCGGGCATGTCCGGCCACCGCGAGGTCAGAGTGGAATTGAAAAAGGGTAACCTCACCCGTCAAACCACATTCTACACGATCAAGGGACCGGGCGACCGGTGGTACGTGGAGAACATGGATCTCGCTTCGATACGCGATTTTTGCGGCAATACTGGAACGGCTACCAGGTAGCACTTCCGGTCTAATGATCTGAGAGCTCGATCAGCACCCCGCCAGTTGATCTGGGGTGCAGGAAGGCTATGCGTTTTCCCTCCGCGCCGATGCGCGGCTGGTCGTCGATGAGCTGAATTCCGGCGCGGCGGCAGCGGTCCAGCGTCGCGTCGAGATCGTCGACCGAAAAGCAAATGTGGTGGATTCCGGCGCCGCGCCTGGCCACGAACCGGCCGATCGGGGAGTCGGGATCTCCCGCCTCCAATAGTTCCACCAGCGGCTCGCCCGCGCTGAGACCGACGATGCGCGCGCCGTCGGCATCGTCGAGGTCAACTTCGCCCAGCCCAAGGACATCCCTGAACAAGGGGAGCGTCTTGGCAATCGCCTCGACCGCGATCCCGATATGCGAAACCCGCGTACCCCGAGGGGTTGATGGAGTCATTAAATTTATTGAAGAAGGGCAGAAAGCTAACAAAGACAGACCCAAGGGTCATCCCGCGGGTTGGAGAGATAAAAATGTCGAATGCTGTTGAAGTAAACGACGCGGATTTCGAGAGCCAGATCGAGCAGCACAAGGGCCTCGCCGTGGTCGATTTCTGGGCGACGTGGTGTGCGCCCTGCCGCATGGTCGCGCCGGTTCTGGACCAGCTCGCGGTCGAGTACGAGGGCAAGGCGAAGGTGGCGAAGGTCGACGTCGACGTGAACATCAAGACGTCTACCAAATTCAATGTCCGGTCGATCCCGACGATCCTGTTCTTCAAGGATGGCAAGCTCGTCGACCAGATGGTCGGATTTGCCGGCAAGCCCGCGCTCGCGGAGAAGTTCAAGCAGCACGCTGCATAATTGACGGGTTCCTTATACCTCGTCAGCACTCCCATTGGTAATCTGGGAGACATGTCATATCGCGCGGTCGAGGTCCTTACCTCGGCCGCGCTTGTCATTGCGGAGGACACACGCCACTCGAGGCGGCTGCTCGACCACTATCGAGTAGAAACCCCGCTCCGGTCGTATCACGAACACAACGAGGCGAAGGAGACGCCGCGGCTGGTCGAGCGGCTCCGTGCAGGCGATTCGATTGCTCTGATATCCGACGCTGGAACTCCGCTCATCTCGGATCCGGGCTCGCGCCTTGTAGCGGCGGCCATCGCCGAGGGAATTCCAGTGGTTCCGATTCCCGGCGCGTCCTCGGTGATGGCGGCGCTGGTCGGGTCTGGAATGTCGCTGGAGCGATTTTCCTTTTACGGCTTTCTGCCGCGCAAGGGCAAGGACCGCCAGGAAGCCATCGATGATGTCGTCAATTCGCGCTCGACGGTTGTGATCTTCGAGGCGCCTAGCAGAGTCGGTGGCACCTTGGAAGACCTCGTGATGGCGGGCGCCGGAGATCGCGATGCGGTGGTCGCGCGCGAGCTGACCAAGCAGTTCGAGGAATTCAATCGAGGGACGGTGGGTGAGCTCGCTACCACCTACGCCGAAAGAGATCCGAAGGGCGAGGTCGTGATCGTCGTCGCCGCTGCGGAGAAGACGACTTTGTCCGAGTCAGAGCTCAGCGACGCTGCGCGGGAACTGAAAGGATCTGGTAAGCCCGCGCGCGAGATCATGAATCATCTCGTCTCCGCGCTCGGCGCACCACGCAACCTGGCTTACAAAATCGCGCACGAGGATTGAGGCGCTCACTAAGCGAAGTTAGCAGCAACTTCACCCACTCAAACAGTGACCAAGTAAGATGCCCGCACCAAGACCCCGCCCCGGAAAAATCGTCTGCGTTGGTCGCAACTATCGGGAGCACGCGAAGGAGCTCGGCAACGAAGTGCCGAAAGAGCCGCTGATCTTCCTCAAGCCCCCGTCAAGCGTCATCCGCGAGGGGGAAGCAATAGTTCTGCCGGCAGCTTCGAAACAAGTAGAGTACGAAGGGGAGATTGGGGTCGTCGTAGGGCGCACGTTGACCGGGGTGTCCGAAGCTGATGCGGCCAAGGCAATCAAATCGATCGTCGCGGTCAACGACGTGACGGCGCGGGACCTACAAAAGACAGATTCACAATGGACTAGGGCGAAAGGGTTTGATACCTTTCTTCCTCTGGGAGAGGAGTCATCTAAGCTTCCGGACCTCGACAGTCTTATCGTCGTCACGCGTGTGAACGGCGTCGAGCGGCAGCGGGGAAAAAGCAGCGAGATGGTCTTCTCGATCCCATCCCTCCTCGCCTACATCTCGCGCATAATGACACTTGAGCCAGGGGATCTAGTGGCAACCGGAACGCCTTCAGGCGTCGGTCTGCTGGCCCCCGGTGACGTTGTCGAGGTCGAGATTCCAGGCGTCAGTCGCGTCAGCAACCCTGTCCAGGAGAACCGATAGTGCCCGCCTACACGGATCGTGTTCTAAGCCTCCCCGAGTATCCTCTCGCCAAGATCCCGGAGCAGAAGCGCGAGCTCATCGCGCGCGGAGTCGATGTCATCGATCTCGGCGCGGGCGACGCGGATCTGTCGCCCCCACCCGCGGTAATCGAGCGAATCACCGAGGCGGTGCGTATTCCTACGATGAGCCGCTACGGGTTCGCGTTAGGGCTCGTTGAGTATCGCGAAGCGGTCGCGCGATTCATGAAGCGCAGATTCGGCCAGGATTTCCATCCGATCAAGGAGATCGTTCCATTGATTGGATCCAAGGAGGGAATATCCCACCTCGCGCTCGCTTACGTGACCAAGGGCGATTACACGATCGTGCCCGAACCAGGGTACAACTCGTACCTAGGTGGGACACTGCTCGCCGAGGCGACGCCCTACAAGTATCCGCTGCGTCCGGAGAATGGGTTTCTGATCGATCTCGACACGATTCCCACGGATGTGCTGAAGAAAACGAAAATTCTGTATCTCAATTATCCGAATAACCCGACTTCCGCAATCGCACCTAGGGAGTATCTGGAAGACGTAGTTCGTCGTTGCCGGGAACTGGATATTCTTCTGGTGTATGACAATGCCTACTCCGAACTGTCATATGACGGCTATGTGCCGCCCAGCATCTTCGAGATAGAAGGAGCGAGAGACGTCGCGATCGAGTTTCATTCGATGTCGAAGACGTACAACATGACCGGCTGGCGTTGCGGTTGGGCGTGCGGCAAGGCGGAGTTCGTTGGCGCAGTCGCGAAGGTCAAGTCATTCATCGATACCGGGACGTTCATGGGAATTCAGGCAGCTGCGGCAACCGCTCTCGACGATTGTGTCGATTGGATTCCGGCGAACGTGGCGGAGTTCAAGAGACGTCGCGACGCGGCTGCTGACGCATTCACCGAAGCCGGTTTTCCGGTGGAGCGACCGAAGGCGACCATGTACCTGTGGTGCCCGCTGCCCAAGAACATTCCGAGCGCCGTGTTCGGAGAAAGACTTCTGCAGGATGAAGGCGTCATCGTGCTGCCGGGCTCGCTGTTCGGACCAGGCGGCGAAGGATTCTTCCGCGTCTCGTTCATCACCTCGCCCGAGCGGCTCCGCGAGGCTGCAACCCGTGCAGGTAGAGTGCTGAAGCGTCTACAGGCGCAGGCGGGTGCGGTGGACACTCGCACCACCTCTAGGCACGAAGAGCGACAGGGGATGGCACGCGCCTGATGATTTTTCATCGCGTCGGACCGCATACCGAAGACACGAAGAGACGCCCTTCCACGGCGTTTCTCGTGTCGCTCGGCGTGCACGTCGTCGTCGCGATCGCGTTCATGAGGATGCTGATTCTGAACGCCGACTTTTCCGCGAACGCCAGGCGCGAGGCCGTTCGGGAGCAGCGGGTTGGATTCGTGAGAATTGGGAATCCCGGCGAGAAGCCAACGGTGGGGCGTGCCGGCGGTGATGGACGTCCGGAAACGCCGCGGGCGATTCACGTCGACGCACCGCGAACAGTTCCGAGCAATATTCCACGACCGGTGCTCAGCAACGTCAAGCCGAATGAAGAAGGCGGCACCGGTCCGCTAATCGGCGGCGGTGGTCCAGTGCGCGGTGTTCGACCGAATTATTCCGACGGAAGGCTGTGGACGCCACCGCTTCCGATAATCGAGCCGCCGAAGACGGTTAAACAGACCATCGACAGTCTGATCGCCGAAGGAATCGCGCCGTACAACGACTCTGTGGCCGCGGTCGCCCGAGGTCGCGATCCGAGCGACTGGACGATCGAGAAGGGCGGTTACAAGTGGGGAATCGACAGAAAGGCGATCAGGCTCGGACCAGTCTCCATTCCGACGGCGCTGCTGGCAATGCTTCCTTTGAATCTTCAGGGTAATCCGACGACCATGGAGCGCGATCGCACCTATGCGGCGATGAATCGCGACATCACCTGGCACGCGCAGCAGGCGATCAACGACGCGGACTTCGCGAAAGCAGTACGCAGCATCCGCGAGCGTAAGGAGCGCGAGCGCGCGGCCGCCCAGGCCTCCGCCGCCCCGAAAGACGCCGGCGACCAGAGCCAGCGCTAACTACCCTTTTTTAAAACTCCCTATTGCTAAAATTCTAGCATGTGCTAGAATTGCAGCAGTCAATCAGCAGTTCATGGATGGCAACGCTTTTTCGGATCTCTTGAATGACGCATGAAGACGAGCTCGCTGGGCTAAGCCGCAGGGAACGGCAGATCATGGATTTCCTGTTCCAGCGCGGTAAGGCATCGGTCGGCGAGGTGATGGATGGAATTCCCAATCCGCCGGGATACTCCGCAGTGCGCGCGACCCTGCGCACTTTGGAGCAGAAAGGCAGAGTGCTGCACGAGGAGGATGGACGGGCATACGTCTACCGTCCGACTTTGCGTCGAGATGCGGCGCGGAAATCAGCTCTCACGCACGTACTGAAGACGTTCTTCGACAACTCCGCGGAGCAGGCCGTCGCCGCGCTTCTGGAGCTGAGAGGGACCAAGCTGACGGGCGCCGAGCTCGAGCGCGTTTCAAAGATCGTCGACCAGGCCAGGAAAGAAGGGCGCTAACGCCCCGCCATTCTCGAGGGATTGAAGATGAGTTCACTACTGGGCAGTAGTTCATCGTTACAAGGCGCGCTTCCGATTTTCATCGACGCAGCACTGAAAGGTGCTCTCCTGGTTGGTGTCGCGGCTCTTGGCGCTTACGCGTTGCGCACGAGATCGGCGGCATCGCGACACGCGGTCTGGACGGCGGCAGTGATCGGCCACCTGGCGATCCCCGTGCTGATTTTCATTCTGCCAGCCTGGACGATGCCAGTTCTTCCCGCGGCGCCATGGATGCGACAGCCCGCGTCGATATCGACCGCAACACCGCCAAGTTCGTTTCAAACGAGCAGTGTCGCGGTGACATCAAAGGCGTCCGGCCCAGTCGCGCCAGCCCCGAAAGCCCAGACGGTGGCCAGCAAGCAAGCGACGGAGCCGGGCGCTGGTGCCGCGGCGACTCCGCGATCGATCAATCCGACAGTCACATCAAGACGTCCGAGCACGGCTGCGATCGTGGCGATGATCTGGTTCTTCGGCGCCGTGCTGGTACTGCTTCGGCTGGCGCTTGGAACATGGAAGGTCGGCCAGCTAGCGCGCGAAGGCTCACGGGTCGAAGACGGCGTCTGGCTGTCGCTCACTCAGCATCTCGCCAATCGGCTCGGTGTCTCTAGACCGATGACGCTGTTGCGTGGCGAGCGGCTGGCTGTTCCGGTGACGTGGGGCATCGTCTACCCAGCGGTGCTATTGCCACAGGATGCGGACACCTGGTCCGATGAACGCCGGCGCTTCGTGCTGGTGCACGAGATGGCGCACGTGAAACGATTCGACGCTCTGACGCAGCTCCTGTCGCAGTTCGCCGTCGCACTTTTCTGGTTCGATCCGCTCGTCTGGATCGCCGCGAATCAAATGCGCGTCGAGCGCGAGCACGCGTGCGACGATTACGTGCTGCGCGACGGAACTACGCCCTCTCTATATGCCGGTGAGCTGCTGGAGATGGTCCGCTCCATCGGCACTCCACGCCATGACAGCGCGGCCCCTGCGTTCGCGGCGCTGGCGATGGCGCGACGTTCAGAATTCGAAGGTCGGATGCTGGCGATTCTCGATCCCCGACTCGACCGTCAAACGCTTAGACCAAGAGGCAATTTGATGACTGCTGCCATTGTTGCATTTCTCGCGCTGCCACTGGCTGCGCTAAGGCCTTTCCAACAGCCGACTCCGGCGAAGGTGGCCGCAGACGAGTTTCCGATTTCCTTCAAGGTTTCCATCAGCGACCCGAAGGGCGATATAGGGTCGATGTTGACGGCCAGCGGGGCGACAACGCCGGCGATAGTCGCCGGTGCCGCTTCAAGCGCGCTGGTGCCGCAGCAAGCCGCCGGTGCGTCGGGGGCGAGCATAGCCATGAAACCCCGGTACTCGTGCGAGGCCTATCCGGTCGGAACGGTGTTGCACGGAACCTCGCAGCATATCGACGCGCACAGTGATTCCGACGGCGAGAGGTGGGATTTCCTGGTCAGCGAATCGGATCGCTGCACCGAAGCAGCACTGATTGGCAAGGCGCAATTTTCCGCCGACGAGACGCACATTGTATCGCTGGCTCCGGGTGGTTTCGCGCGCTTTCGTGAGCGCACCCGCGAAGCAGATCGCGGGGTGTCAGTGATTCCGGTTGGAGACGGCTCGTTGAGTTACACGGCAACCCTCAACGGGCACCCCGTCGCGTTCGACGAAACAATGTCGGGCTGGCTGGCCGGTCTGATGCCGCGGGTTCTGCGAGAGGTGGGAGTCAATGTTCCGGAGCGCGTAGCGCGGTTCCTTGCGCGCGGCGGAGTTCCGGCAGTGCTTCAGGAGATCGCACAAATAAACAGCGGCTCTTCGAAGAGGATGCACTATGAGGAGCTTATCAAACACGGTCCGTCACTCAGTTCCAGTGACGCCGAAAAGATTGCGGCGCAAGTCGGTCGCGATCTTACCAGCTCGGGAGACTTGAGCGCCGTACTTCAGATGCTCCCCAAGAGCGCGGTTCAAAGTCCTGGGGCGCGCGCCGCTATGGCCGACGCGCTCGCGAAGATCAGCTCCAGCGGCGACAAAGCCAGTACCCTGGAATTCCTGGCGCCGAACGCAGATCCGCAAATGCTTCTCCTTCTCGCGAAGGCGGCGGAAAGCCTCGCTTCAAGCGGAGACAAGGCGAATTTTCTGCTGGCGACGGCTTCCGAATACCTGACGCCGCGGGATGCGGCTCTGCGAACGGCGTACTTCCGAGCTGCGTCTACGCTGCAATCGAGCGGCGACATGGCCAACGTGCTACTGGGCGCTATTCCATACGCTCACGCGAACGCCGACGTGGTCTCGGACGTCGTGGACATCTCAGCGGGACTGGCCTCCAGCGGCGACGCCGCGAACGTTCTGCTGGCGCTGGTATCGCAACGGGCGCTGCAGCCTCAGATGAAGAACGCGACTATGGCAGTGATTCAGCGCACGCTGACGATGGCATCGAGCGGCGATCGAGCGAATGTGTTAATGCAGGTTGGTAGCGCCCGGTTGCTGACGACGGGAGAGCTGCGCGACGCGTTCGTGAAGGCGGCGATGGCGCTTCCTTCTGATGGTGATCGCGCCAATGTGCTGGCGGCGGTAGCGAAACAGTAAGCGGACGAACAAGACGAGGGCCACTATCAATGATTTCGCGTTTTTCTTGGTCTACAAGTGCTAGAAAACTAGCATTCATGATGGCTGCTGTTTTTATCACGGCGAACGGGTCGCGCGCGCAGGACGCCATTGCGGAGCAACGCAAGGACTCGCCGGCGTCGGGCGTCACCGCCCTCAGTCAGGCGACGGCGGTAAGAGCGGAACGCGCGCCGGTGATCGACGGAACGGATGACGATCCCGCCTGGGAAACCGCGAAGGTCATCTCCGGTTTTCGGGTTTTCGATCCGAAAGAGGACGGTGATCCCTCGTTCCAGACGGAGGCGAGAGTCGCGTACGACGCGGAGAACCTCTACGTATTCGTGCGGATGTTCGACCCGCACCCGGACAGCATCGTATCGCTGTTGTCGCGGCGCGACGTCAAGACCCAGAGCGAGCAGATCAAGCTGATGGTCGACTCCTATCACGATCGTCGCACCGCTTACGAGTTCGGCGTCAATCCCGCGGGGGTAAAGCGGGACTACTACGTGTACGACGATACTCGCGAAGACGCGACTTGGGACGCCGTGTGGGATGTCGCGACTCGCATCGACTCTCTGGGCTGGACGGCGGAGTTCAGGATCCCGCTCGGCCAGCTCCGCTATCCGCGCGCGGCCGAGCACACGTTTGGGCTGATGTTCATGCGGGACATTGTGCGGAGAAGCGAGCGTGACAGCTGGCCGGTGTATCGAAGGTCGAAGAGCGGCATTCCATCGCAGTTCGGCGAGCTGTCGGGGTTGCGCGGGCTTGGCTCACCACATCGCCTGGAGGTGGCGCCGTATGTCATCGCCAAGAATTCGAGCGTCCCGCAGGCGAGCGGATTCCAGCGGACGCAGAAGCAGGCGATCGGCGGGGACCTCAAATACGGAGTGACCTCGAATCTTACTCTCGATGCGACCATCAATCCCGACTTCGGTCAGGTCGAGGCCGATCCGGCGCAGCTCAATCTCACCGCGTTCGAGACGTTCCTCGACGAAAAGCGGCCATTTTTTCTGGAGGGCACAGGGATCTTCGCGTTCAACAGCGACGCGTCGCGAATGTTCTACTCCCGGCGCATCGGACGAGCGCCGCAGCTGTCAGGACTCGTAGCTGACCCCACCGCAGACATCCCGGCGGCGGTTACGATTCTCGGCGCCTCCAAGCTCACCGGTCGTCTGGCTACCGGAACATCCCTCGGCAGTCTGTTCGCTGTGACGAGCGAAGAATCGGTTGGTCCAACCGTGATCGAGCCTAGAACCGAATACGGAGTGTT